>NZ_JCAKNA010000016.1:0-63112 GCF_059515885.1 Acinetobacter sp. FY683
ATGAACAAATTATTTCAACTCAAATATATTCTGTTAATGATTAATCTAGCCTTCGTCAGGTCTAGACGCTGTGATAAATCACAGAACTTAATAAACAAGATCTTCGATCTCTTTTACTAAATTCTATAATCTAGCAACTTATTTTAATGTATGGTGGAGACTAGGAGAGTCGAACTCCTGACCTCCTGCGTGCAAAGCAGGCGCTCTACCAACTAAGCTAAGTCCCCAGCTTATCATATAGATTCGATGTCTCTGTGTTCTGTACTAATTGCTTAGGTAATCAGATTTGGTGGGTCTGACAAGACTTGAACTTGTGACCCCACGCTTATCAAGCGTGTGCTCTAACCAACTGAGCTACAGACCCTCAGATACATCTTCATGAAGAACAACTTGTTGTGGATTCTTACCAATCGTCAATCTTTCGTTAAGGAGGTGATCCAGCCGCAGGTTCCCCTACGGCTACCTTGTTACGACTTCACCCCAGTCGTCGGCCACACCGTGGTAAGCGTCCTCCTTGCGGTTAGACTACCTACTTCTGGTGCAACAAACTCCCATGGTGTGACGGGCGGTGTGTACAAGGCCCGGGAACGTATTCACCGCGGCATTCTGATCCGCGATTACTAGCGATTCCGACTTCACGCAGTCGAGTTGCAGACTGCGATCCGGACTACGATCGGCTTTTTGAGATTAGCATCCTCTCGCGAGGTAGCAACCCTTTGTACCGACCATTGTAGCACGTGTGTAGCCCTGGTCGTAAGGGCCATGATGACTTGACGTCGTCCCCGCCTTCCTCCAGTTTGTCACTGGCAGTATCCTTAAAGTTCCCACCCGAAGTGCTGGCAAATAAGGAAAAGGGTTGCGCTCGTTGCGGGACTTAACCCAACATCTCACGACACGAGCTGACGACAGCCATGCAGCACCTGTATGTAAGCTCCCGAAGGCACCAATCCATCTCTGGAAAGTTCTTACTATGTCAAGACCAGGTAAGGTTCTTCGCGTTGCATCGAATTAAACCACATGCTCCACCGCTTGTGCGGGCCCCCGTCAATTCATTTGAGTTTTAGTCTTGCGACCGTACTCCCCAGGCGGTCTACTTATCGCGTTAGCTGCGCCACTAAAGCCTCAAAGGCCCCAACGGCTAGTAGACATCGTTTACGGCATGGACTACCAGGGTATCTAATCCTGTTTGCTCCCCATGCTTTCGTACCTCAGCGTCAGTATTAGGCCAGATGGCTGCCTTCGCCATCGGTATTCCTCCAGATCTCTACGCATTTCACCGCTACACCTGGAATTCTACCATCCTCTCCCATACTCTAGCTTCCCAGTATCGAATGCAATTCCTAAGTTAAGCTCAGGGATTTCACATCCGACTTAAAAAGCCGCCTACGTACGCTTTACGCCCAGTAAATCCGATTAACGCTCGCACCCTCTGTATTACCGCGGCTGCTGGCACAGAGTTAGCCGGTGCTTATTCTGCGAGTAACGTCCAAGCATCTAGAGTATTAATCTAGAGCTCCTCCTCCTCGCTTAAAGTGCTTTACAACCAAAAGGCCTTCTTCACACACGCGGCATGGCTGGATCAGGGTTCCCCCCATTGTCCAATATTCCCCACTGCTGCCTCCCGTAGGAGTCTGGGCCGTGTCTCAGTCCCAGTGTGGCGGATCATCCTCTCAGACCCGCTACAGATCGTCGCCTTGGTAGGCCTTTACCCCACCAACTAGCTAATCTGACTTAGGCTCATCTATTAGCGCAAGGTCCGAAGATCCCCTGCTTTCCCCCGTAGGGCGTATGCGGTATTAGCAGCCGTTTCCAACTGTTGTCCCCCACTAATAGGCAGATTCCTAAGCATTACTCACCCGTCCGCCGCTAGAAATCAGTAGCAAGCTACCTATTCCCGCTCGACTTGCATGTGTTAAGCCTGCCGCCAGCGTTCAATCTGAGCCATGATCAAACTCTTCAGTTTAAAATCAGTAGTACCTTTAAAGGGTACCAATCTTGGCTCATCAATTTTCTGACAAATATTTCTCAAATAAACTTCGAGTAATTTCTACCATTAAATCAATGAAAATAATTTCGATTGATCAACCAGTAAAAATCCACACAAGTTGTTCTTCATAATCTCTTAATGATCTTTCTAACACCTCGTCAGTGCTAGAAGCTGAACTTCGATAAACTTAACAACTCAGCGCTTCGCGCTTCGTTCGTTTCCGTCTATCTCGTCGGTATGGGGTGCATTCTAGAGCATTTCAGAATCATTGCAACCCCTATTTAGCAATATTTTCCACGCATGTATTATTTTTCGGCAAAAAATAGCATTTTTTTGTTTTTCTAGCTATTTATTGTACGTTTTAAGCGAAAAAAATGATTTTATTTTGAAATTTATTCTCATCTTTCAGATTATTTCCTGCATTCTTTTCCCATATATCTAATTCAATTTTCAAATTTCATGTCCTTTTCTACATTTTTCTATATAGCAATCATAAATTATCTAGTTTTCTTTATATGAAGGTGTTTATTTACCTCTTTAAAGAAGTTTTCTTTTCTATAAATAAAGTTAATATCCCAAATAGTTGCATTTGTGCTTTTATTATTGAAAATTTAAAGATAGTCGCGAATAGATAAGTTGGTTGCAGATAGAAAATGCTTATTAATAGAGGTTAAGTCATAAATTTTGGATAAAAAAAAGAAAGAGATCTCTCCCAAAATCTCTCCCTATAGTTGAATCTGTTTAGGATTCATTCCATTGTTATTGTAGTTATTGGTAATAAGCTATCTCTAAGGGATAGAGATTAACTTAATGTAAAAATATTTTATATTTACCCTCTAGATGCTCTTTTACAAAAAATTCTAGACATCTAGAGCTTAAACATCCCTTTCATTAAAATCAACACCTATAGGTAAATTTAAGTGTCTTTTTTATAAGGTTTTTTTGAATTTAGTTATTCAAAATACAAATATAAACAAAAATAAAGCAGACCTTTAGTCTGCTTTATTTTCAATAGCTTAAATACAATAGTGCTGTTAATTAGTCCGTAAATGTTACTTTCGCAATCGCTTTTTTACTCGCTTGGACAATTAAAGTTACATTTTCTTTTACTGAATAAGTTGTATCAACACCATTCCAGTCAACTTTTACAGCACCACGTCCTAAAGCATCTTTCGCTTGTGCAGAGTTTTTAACTAAACCAGCTTCACGTAAAATAGACGTAATAAAAACTTCACCACCAAATTCAGATAATGAAATTGTCACTTCAGGCGTTCCTTCAGGTAGTTCACCTTCAGTAATTAAATTACCTGCACCTTTATGTGCATTTTCGGCAGCTTCCACCCCATGGAAACGCTCTACCAATTCAAGTGCAAGAATCTTCTTCACTTCTTGTGGATTACGACCTTCAGCCACTTCCTTTAATAATTGTTGAATTTCTTCAACAGACTTAAAGCTTAATAAATCGAAATAACGTTCAATTAAAGAGTCAGGCATTGAAAGTACTTTTTGGTACATTGCACCTGGTGCATCAAACACACCAATATAGTTACCTAAAGATTTAGACATTTTATTTACGCCATCTAAACCTTCAAGAATTGGCACAGTAATACATACTTGTGCTTCTTGGTTATAACGACCTTGAAGTGTACGACCCATTAACAAGTTAAAGGTTTGGTCTGTACCACCAAGCTCCACGTCTGCTTCCAAAGCAATTGAGTCATAACCTTGTACCAATGGATACAAGAATTCATGAATTGCGATAGGTTGATGATTGTTATAACGCTTTGTAAAGTCATCACGCTCTAACATACGTGCAACAGTCTGTTGTGATGCAAGTTGAATTAAATCTGCAGCAGATTTTTCTGCAAACCATTCAGAGTTAAAAACAACTTTTGTTTTATTTGGATCAAGAATTTTAAAGACTTGCTCTTGATAAGTCTTTGCATTTTCTAAAACTTGCTCACGTGATAACGGCGGACGCGTAGCACTTTTCCCAGAAGGATCGCCAATCATCGCAGTATAGTCACCAATTAAGAACAATACTTCATGACCTAAATCTTGGAATACTTTTAACTTATTAATAAGTACAGTATGACCCAAGTGAAGGTCAGGAGCTGTAGGATCGAAACCCGCCTTCACTTTTAAAGGACGATTTTCTTTAAGTTTCTTTAACAGATCCTCTTCAGAAATAATTTCGTGAGTGCCTCGTTGGATGAGGGCGAGTTGTTCTTCAGCTGGCAGGAAATTTGACATCACAAAACCCAAATACGTCAGTTATTCAATTTGTGCTATATACTAACATTTTTTCAGCACATTGCAGGCTTAAGAATAATCATGACAGCGATCTATATTGGGGTAATGACCGGCACAAGCATGGATGGTGTCGATATTGTTGCTGCTTCTTTTGATCCATTGCAGCTACATGCCACCCTCACATTGCCATTTGACCCAGATTTACGTGATGAATTAATGGCACTAACTTTGCCTGATGACAACGAAATTGATCGTATGGGAAAAGCAGATGTAGCACTTGCAACCATGATTGGTCATGGCATTAACACACTTATTCAAGAAAATAATTTAGATAAAACTCAAATTAAAGCCATTGGCTCACATGGACAAACCATCCGCCACAGACCTGAACATGGGTTTACCTTACAAATTGGCGATCCGAATATTATTACTGAAATTACGCAAATTCCTGTTATTTCAGATTTTCGTCGTCGTGATATGGCAGCAGGCGGACAAGGTGCACCGTTGGTTCCTGCCTTTCACCAAGCATTATTCCAACATGAAAGTATTCATCGTGTCATTCTAAACTTAGGTGGTATTGCCAATGTCAGCATGCTACCTGCAAATCGCCCTGAAGATATTTATGGTTTTGATACAGGACCTGCAAATATTTTAATGGATGCATGGTGTCATCGTTATACAGGTCAGCCATACGATGAAAATGGCAATTGGGCTGCTTACGGCAATGCAATTCGAAGCTTATTAGACCGTTTACAAGCACATGAATTTTTTTCTAAAGAGCCACCAAAAAGTACAGGTCGTGAAGACTTTAATTTGGAATGGTTAGATGAGCAAATTTTAGATTGGCGTAGCAGTTTAGAATACGATGAACTTGAAGATACACCTGAAAATATCCAAGCAACTTTAATGAAGTTGACTACACGTGCCATTAAAAAAGCGATTTATCGTTCAGATATGCCAACAGGTGAAGTGTATGTCTGTGGTGGTGGTGCATATAACTCACATTTGCTTGAGCAACTTCGCTGGCGTTTAAGAAAACATGAATGGACTGTGCAAACCACAGCTGATTTAGGATTAAGTCCTACATGGGTTGAAGCAACAGCCTTTGCATGGCTTGCAATGCGTTTTGTTAATAAACTCAGTGGGAATTTACCTAGTGTGACAGGTGCAAAAGGTTATTGTATGCTTGGAGTAATGACTGCTGTATAATTTTTTTAAAGGCTCACGCTATTCACTCTTGTGAGCCAATAATAAGATTTAGGCAAAAAATGAAAAACATTATAAATGAATACAAGCTCATACAAAATTTAGTAAAAACAACACAAGTTCCACGTGGAACTTCTGCTTCTCCCAAAGAACTATTTGCACATATCTTTGATGATAATTCTCAAGTTATTCAAGTCTTAGATATTGGCTTTGGTGATGGCAGTCTAGGCCGTTTAATTAAAAATTATATACCCACATCCCACTGGTCTGTAGACGGTGTAGATGGTTTTGAACCAAATTGTAATAATGAGGTTTTATTTAATGATAAAATTTACCGAAATATTTGGCATGGTCTTGCTCAAGATATTCCCTCTGAACAATTCAAAGCATACGATCTTATTTGTTTGTTAGACATTATTGAACACTTAGATGTTGAAACAGCAAAATCTTTATTAAAAGAACTTTTATCATCAATGAAAGATGATGCTTACTTGTTTATCAGCACGCCTTTATGGTTTTATCCTCAAGATGCCATACAAGAAGGTGATTTAGAGGAACATTTAATTGGCGTCCCTGCCACATCAATGATGGCTCTTATTCCCAAAATATATTCTATTAATGAACCATTGATTGGTGGCTTTATCTTAGGAAAATTAAGCTTGGATTATATTGATTTTTTTCAACCAACAAACAATAAAAATTTTAGTTACGAGCAAGGATTAAATATCCTAAATATTATTAATTGCCAATATAAACCAGGTGAATATATAAAAATTTGGTAATTCAAATTAATTTATTGAATTACCAAATTTTTTATTACAAAGGAGCTCGGTTTAAATACGATAGCTGTTGATTAACATGAAATATTTTATAGCGGATTTGATGAATTCCATTTTCATTTAGACGCTTTTCATGTTTTTCAATATATTGCTGAGCATCTACAGGATTAGCAAATAAATAGATGCCTCCTGCTTCATTTAAACTTTGGTTTTCAGTCCAAATCTTCCAAATCAGACCTTTTTCCAATGTAATTGATTCAGCTAATGGTTTCATAACTTGCTCCATATCAGAGCCCCAAGGTCCCTGATATGGAAAATCAACTTGTAAAATATATGACATTTCAATTTACCAAATACTTAACTAGAAATCGTGTGCTATAGACTCATTAATGGACTTGATCAGGCTTTCAAATGATAAATTCCCTGAACCAATTACCGTCACTTCTGTACCTTTACGAATAGCAAAACTTGGAAAACCCCTCACTCCCCAACTACGATTAAGTTTAAACTCCTCATAAGTTGCTTTTTTTGTGTCTGCTAAATTAAATTTTTTAGCAAAAATCTCAAAATCCAATGCAAATTTTTCACAAATGCTTCTATAAAATTCAAGTTCGTTAGGATCTTCACCATCTACATAAAATTTGTATTGGATTGCCGAAAAGAATGCCAATAATTGTTCATCATTTGAATCTAAGTCTCTCCATAAATCTCGTGCTATATGAACTGCTCGAGCCGATGGCTCAGTATCATAATTAAAATGCTCACGCTCTAATAATTTATTAGTAAATGGTTGTTGAGTTGCATCCGCAATATTTTTCCATTCTTTACGTAAAAAATTTCTAAAATCTTCCGTCCATTCATCTCCACCCCCAGGACGTAAACCACCTGTAATAACCGAAAAATCCATTCCTTTTTCGATAGCATACGTTCTTGCTTGTTGAATAGTTTTTGAGGCTCCCCAACACCATGAACACATTGGATCACCAATATAAATCAGCCCTAAATCTGTTTTTGTATGCTTTACAATAGTTTCACCTGCATCTAATTCTGGAACTGAACATGTTCCAGTTTCTAAATCACAATTCATTGTCATTACTCTACCCTCAATATTTCGTTCAAATAATCAATACAATTGATCGTTTGACATAAATTAGCTGTTCTATAATGATGTGCATAGACAATAAAAATGAAAGGTCGTGTTCGAAAATATGAACAGCTTGCCCTACTCCATAGATGACTTATATTGGTTTGTATTAATTGCAAAAGCAGGTAGTTTATCGGCAGCAGCAAAACGATATGATATTGCAAAATCGACGTTATCAAATCGGTTATCACGCCTTGAAAGTATTTTAGAAATTAAATTATTAAACCGAAATACCAATGCGTCATCACTTACTGATGCAGGAAAATTATTTCTCAAAGAAATATCTCCTATCTTTCAGCAAATCGAAACCATTACCCATGATTTATCTAATTTAGAAATAGAGCCTAAAGGAAAAATTAGGATTGCAGCATCTGGAACTTTTGGAAAATTAGTGATTTTGCCACTTATTTCTGAATTTCTTAGTCAATATTCACAGGTTGAAATTGATATCGACTTAAATGACAAAAAAGTTGATTTGGTGGCTGAAGGTTTCGATCTTGCTATTCGTATTGGTCATTTAGCTGACTCTAATTTATATGCTCAACATGTCGGCACTGTAAGACGTATTTTATGTGCAAGTTCACAATATGTAGAACAACACGGAATCCCCACTGAACCAGAGCAACTAAAAGATCATAGATTAATTTTTCATACTCGAAATTTAAATAAAATTACACTAATAAAAGATCAACAAACCAAGCAAGTTCAAATTCACAGTCGCTTAACTGTCACACCATCTGAACATGCGTTAACAGCAGTAGAATCCAATTTAGGTATTGCAGCAGTCGCTGAAATTCAAATTACTGCATTATTAAAACAAAAGAGATTCATACATATTTTGCCTGATTGGCTCTTATCTCAAGAAGATGTTTTTATTGTTACGCCAAGTCGGCAATATAGAACACTTGCTTTAAGATTATGCTCGGAGTTTCTTAAAAACAAAATTCCTAAGCAAATTGATTCTTTAAAAATACATACAATTAAAAATTAAAGACCGAATACAAAAAAGCCCTCACAAGAGGGCTTTTTATTCTTATATCTATTTTAGATAGAAAAAGAAGAACCACACCCACACGTTGTTGTCGCATTTGGGTTTTGAACCACAAAACGAGAACCTTCTAAACCTTCTAAATAATCTACAACAGACCCTACTAAATATTGATAACTTAAAGAGTCTACAAGCATTTTTACATCGCCATTTAAAAACTCAGCGTCATCTTCATTTTGGCTTTCTGCAAAGTTAAAACCATAAGAGAAGCCAGAACAACCGCCACCCGTTACATAAACACGTAGCATTAAATCTTGGTTCCCTTCACTGTCACGCAATTGGCGTACTTTATTTGCAGCGCTATCGGTGAGCTCAAGTGCTTGGGCAGTCATGTGGGATTCCTCAATACAATTCAAAGGTCTTTTATAAAAGACTATAACTATAATTTAAGTATAACATAGACAATATATGGTCAGTTATCTACGATTCAATGTTAATTCAGACTATTTTCATCAGAATTGTACCTTTAAATTTTCAAGGTGCATATTTTTCATGTGAAATTCATAAAATTACATTTTTATTCAACACACATTAAAATATAACAATATGAAATTACTAAACTTTTAAAATTATTGATTGTTCTTTTTGTTTTATTGCCTGCATCCATTAGAATAAGCCATCTTTTCGCTTATGTTCAATTTCATCCATGATTCAGTTAGACCAACTTACTATACGTCGCAGTGGACGTGTTTTATTTCAAAAAGCATCCATGCAACTACACCCAGGTTGGAAAATTGGCTTAACGGGCGTAAATGGTGCTGGTAAGTCAACTTTATTTTCTGCGCTGCTTGGTGGTATGGAATCGGATGGTGGTTCGCTTACACGTCCCGCTGTATGGACAGTTGCACATATGGCGCAAGAAATTAAAGCACTAGACATGAAAGCAATTGATTTTGTTCTTTCTGGCGATGAAGAATTTTGGGACATTCAAAACAAATTAGATCATCCTGAAAACTTAAATGATGATGAGCTTGCCCATTTATATGGTCGTTTTGATGAAATTAATGGCTATTCTGCGCCATCTAAAGCATCTCAATTGATGGCGGGTTTAGGCTTTTTTGAGCATCAATCTCAACTTGATGTTTCAAGCTTTTCTGGTGGTTGGCGTATGCGTTTGAACCTTGCTCGTACGCTCATGAGCCGTTCAGACTTATTATTACTTGATGAACCAACCAACCATTTAGACTTAGATGCGATTTTATGGCTTGAAGATTGGCTAAAAGCTTATGAAGGTACACTCATTCTAATTTCACATGACCGTGATTTCTTAGATGCCATTACCGACCATATTTTACATATTGAAAATCAAGAACTTATTCTTTACACAGGTAACTATTCAACCTTTGAACGTACCCGTAGTGAACGCTTAGCTCAACAACAACAAGCGTATGAAAAGCAGCTTGAAACACGTGCACATTTGCAAAAATATATTGACCGTTTTAAAGCACAAGCCACCAAAGCTAAGCAAGCACAAAGCCGTATTAAGCAACTTGAACGTATGCAAGAATTATCTGCTGCTCATGTAGATACGCCTTTTACCTTTAGCTTCCGTGAACCAACAAAAATGAGTTCGCCATTATTACAGTTAGAAAATGCTGATATTGGTTATGGTGAAAAACTCATTGTGACAAATGTAAATTTACAGATTACCCCATCAAGCCGTATTGGTTTATTGGGTATGAATGGTGCAGGTAAATCGACATTAATTAAATCACTTGTAGGTGATTTAAAACTCATTCAAGGCACACGTAAAGACTCTGAACTACTGAACATTGGCTACTTTGCACAGCACCAAATGGATGCTTTAGATGGCAATGCAAGTCCAATGTTACAACTTTCTCGTATTGCAGACAAAAAGATCAGTGAAGCATCTTTACGTTCATTCTTAGGAAGTTTTGGCTTTAGTGGCGAACGTATGGATACGCCAAGTGAAAGTTTCTCTGGTGGTGAACGTGCACGTTTAGCATTGGCTTTAATTGTATGGCAACGTCCTAACGTCTTGATTCTAGATGAACCAACCAACCATTTAGATTTAGACATGCGCCATGCTTTAACCATGGCACTGCAAGATTTCCAAGGTGCTGTCGTTTTGGTTTCACATGAACGCCAACTTATTGCAAGTGTGTGTGATGAACTGATTTTGGTTCATAACGGACAAAGCCGTGAATTTGATGGTGATTTAACTGCTTATGCAGATTGGTTACGTCAAGCACGTATCGACATGATGAAAAACGGTCAAAAGCCTGCAGCACCAGTTAAGTCTCAAGTTGAAGTCAAACCAACATTGTCAAAACTTGATAAAGAAGGTCAACGTAAAGAAGCGGCTCGTCGTCGTGAATTAGGTCGCCCTATTCGTAAAAATATTGAAAAGAACGAAGCTGTTGTCGCAAAAATTCAACCTCGTTTAGCCGAAATTGAAAACTTACTTGGCGATACAGCTTTATACGAAGCAGGTCGCAAAGATGATTTATTAAAACTGATGAATGAGCAAACTGAGTTGAAAGCAAAGCTTGAAACTGCAGAAGAATTAATTCTTGAGTTAATGATGGAGTTAGAAGAACTCGAAAGTTCTTTTGAAGATTAAGCATTCTAAGTTCTTCATACCGTAAAAAACCACAAAGTACTTTTACATACTTTGCGGTTTTTTTAAGCTTTACTCTGTTCGTGCTTCTTTTTTAAAAATCGTAATTCAATGATTTTCCATTGCTCATCAAAAATCCAATTTTCTTGAATCATGGTTTTTTCGTGTTCTAAACCAATTAAAACCGTACATTGATCTTGATCATAGTTGTATTCAAATTCCTCAAATTCCACATCAGGATTCCGCGGTTTCCAAACACCATTTTGTACAGCATGTGCAATACGATCATATCTCATATAGTTACGTTCAACACGACCATCTTGCTCATAAACCACTTTGAAATTTTCATCTTCGTATTGTGCAAGTACCTCATAATTTCCTGTAAAAAAAGCATTGGTCCAAGCATCACGACTTTGTTCTAATAAATAGTTCACGTTATATTCCTCCTGTTACTCAGGATTTCTTTTCATTCATCCATCATCATTATGTTGTTTAAATAAGTCAATTTTATAAAAGTACATTTTTTAATTTATTTTTATTCTGGCATAAAAAAAGCATCCCGAAGGATGCTTTTATTTCAGAATATCAATTAAGCATCGATATCTGCATTTAATGCATTTTCTTCAATGAAGGCACGACGTGGTTCTACATCATCACCCATTAAGCAAGAGAACATACGGTCTGCTTCAATTGCATCTTGAACCGTAACTTGTAGCATATTACGGTTTTCAGGATCCATTGTTGTTTCCCAAAGCTGTTCAGCGTTCATCTCGCCAAGACCTTTATAGCGCTGAATCATCATGCCACGACGTGAGTCTTGAAGAATATTTTGCCAAACTTGATGGAAGCTCGATACAACAATCTTACGATCGCCTTTTTGCATATAAGCGCCATCTTCAAGCAATGTGAACCAGCTTTTCGAATTTTTTAATAAACGCGCATATTCACCTGAACCTAACAAACCTGCATCTAATAAATATGCATGTGGCAAGTTATGAACGTAAATGGTAATACGTGGGAAATAAGTCGTGTATTTCGTACCATCTGCATTTTCTTTTTCAAATGCTTCAAGTGTTAATTCTGGACGTAAGCTTGGTTGAGTCGCTTCGATATGTTGACGAAGTTGCTCACCCCATTGTTGGATATAAGCTTCATCTTGAGTTTGATCAAGTTTAAATGCATCAATTGCCAATAAACCATCAAGCAAACTTGCAGGGTAACGTAAAGTTAAACGCTGTAAGCTCTTTTGTGATGTTTGATAATCAGCAATTACACGTGCCAATGCTTCACCACGAATTGCAGGCGCTTCTGCACTCACATGTAATTCAAGCTCATCAATCGCATTTGAAATTAAGTAAGTTTCTAGCGCATCGTTATCTTTGATGTACTGTTCTTGCTTACCTTTTTTCAGCTTATAAAGTGGTGGTTGGGCAATATAAATATGACCACGTTCCACAAGCTCAGGCATTTGACGGAAGAAGAAAGTCAACAGTAGCGTACGAATGTGCGAACCATCGACGTCGGCATCGGTCATAATAATGATTTTGTGATAACGCAATTTGTCAGGATTATATTCTTCACGACCAATACCACAACCTAATGCCGTAATCAGCGTACCCACTTCTTGAGATGAAATCATCTTGTCAAAACGTGCACGTTCTACGTTAAGAATTTTACCTTTCAATGGCAAAATTGCTTGCATCTTACGGTTACGACCTTGCTTTGCAGAGCCGCCCGCAGAGTCACCTTCGACTAAGTACAATTCAGATAAAGCTGGATCTTTCTCTTGGCAGTCTGCCAATTTACCTGGAAGACCTGCAATATCTAATGCACTTTTACGACGAGTCATTTCACGTGCTTTACGCGCAGCATCACGTGCACGTGCAGCATCAATAATTTTTCCAGCAATGGCTTTCGCAGCTTGAGGATTCTCTAAAAGATATTCAGAGAATGACTTATTCATTGCTTGTTCAACAGCTGTTTTCACTTCACTTGAAACCAATTTTTCTTTGGTTTGTGAAGAGAATTTTGGATCTGGCACTTTAACCGAAACAATCGCGGTTAAGCCTTCACGTGCATCATCACCAGAAACAGCAACTTTCTCTTTTTTGAGTAAGCTTTCGTTTTCCATATAGCTGTTTAAACCACGAGTTAACGCAGCACGGAAACCCGCTAAGTGAGTACCACCATCTTTTTGAGGGATGTTGTTGGTAAAACAACGAACGTTTTCTTGATAAGTATCATTCCATTGCAACGCAACTTCAACACCAATGCCGTTTTCTGCTTGTGTTGTGAAATGGAAGATATCATTTAAATGCGTTTTGCCTTGGTTAATATATTTAACAAACTCAGACAAACCACCTTCGTAGTCGTACACATGTTCTAAGTTAATACGTTCATCACGTAAAACAATGCGAACACCTGCATTTAAGAATGAAAGCTCGCGTAAACGACGTGCCAAAATATCAACATTAAAAATTGTTTGGCTGAATGTTTCTGCACTCGGGTAGAAACGTACAGTTGTACCTGAAGTTTCAGTTACACCTGTTTCACGCAATTTATAAACAGGGTCACCATGACGATATTCTTGTTCGTAAGTTTTACCCGCACGGCTAATATTCAATAGTAATTTTTCAGATAAAGCGTTTACAACCGAAACACCTACACCATGTAAACCACCAGAAACTTTATAGCTATTATCATCGAATTTACCACCAGCATGTAAAATTGTTAAAATTACTTCTGCTGCTGAAACACCTTCTTCAGGGTGAATATCGGTAGGAATACCACGACCATTATCTGAAACACTTACAGATTCATCTTCGTGAATAGTCACCAAAATTTCATCACAATGACCTGCCAAGGCTTCGTCGATAGAGTTATCTACGACTTCAAACACCATATGGTGTAAGCCTGTTCCATCATCTGTATCACCAATATACATACCTGGACGCTTACGTACCGCGTCTAGACCACGTAATACCTTGATGCTAGAGGAATCATAAGCCTTTTCAGTGGTTTGTTCTGTTTGAGAAGCAGCTTGATCTTCTGAACTCATGGTTTCTCCCTAGTGAAAAATAGGTTTATCCAAACTTGGAAAATTATTGCACAACAACTTGAACTGTACCGTTTTCAACATTGAATAACTGATATGAGATAGACAAATCATGTAAGTGCTTTTGTACTGATTTATGGTCTAATGTGGTAATAAAAACTTGACTACCAAGTTGGCTCAATCGCTCAATTAAACGTTGTTGTGCGGTTAAATCTAATTCTGCTGTCAGATCATCTAATAATACCACAGTTTCCTTATTGCAATCATGTAGCATTGCAATCTGCGATAGCTTTAATGCCATGACTAATAGTTTTTTTTGCCCACGTGACAATACATGATCAGCATCGCCTGTTGGGGTTTTTAAACGTAAATCTGCTTTATGCGGACCATATTCGGTATAACCCCGTTCTACATCTTTATAATGATAATTGGTGAGATCATTGAGTAAGCCCGTTTCCGCACGGAAACCTGCCACATACTCAAGCTCTATATTTAAATCTGGCAATAGTGCTTTTAAATCTTGCTCAAAATAGTGTTTCCATTTTTCAACTACCCCCACTCGCTGATTATGTAGTATTTCACCATACTCACTCAGCATGACATTCCATGGTTCTAAATCTGAAAGTGTTAAACGTCTATTGGCTTTTAATAAACTATTTCTTTGTTTTAATGCACGAGAGTAATATTGCCACGCATGATAAAACTCAGGTTCCACGTGGAACATCATCCAATCTAATAATTGTCTTCTTGGTTTTGCACCATAATCAATAAGATCTGTACTTTGTGGCTCAATGTATTGTAACGGTAAAATTTTAGCTAATTGTCCTTGAGTTGCAATAAGATCACCATTTACTTTAATGATCTGCTCTCCACTCAAAAGTTTTTGCATTCCGATTTTTTCAGTCAATGACTGTGCAAAAACAATCGCATCTTGCGTATTATTTTGAATATAATTTTTAGGAATATGTGTTCGAAATGATCGTCCAGTTGCAAGCAAATGTATAGCCTCTAGAACTGAAGTTTTTCCTGAGCCATTTTGCCCATAAAAAACATTAAACGGCTGCAACTCTTGGAGTGCAACCGCTTTTAAGTTTCGAACACGCTCTATGTTTAAACGCGTGATATGCATAATAAAATCTAAATAAAATGCTATAGATTAAACACGCATTGGCATAACAACATAAGTTTGATCTTGTTGTGCAGGATCTTGCACCAATACTGATTGGTTTGCTTCTGTCATCGTAATCGAAACATCATCGCCATCTAAAACATTTAATACTTCAATTAAATATTGTGCATTAAAAGACATTTCTAAAGAGGCATCTGAATATTGAATTGCTAAGTCTTCAATAGCTTCGTCTTGCTCTGGGTTGTTCGCACGCAGTTGCAATGAATCTGCATTAAAGTTTAAGAACACACCACGTAATTTTTCATTACTTAAAATAGCAACACGTTGAAGTGATTGTTTAAATACATCATGTGCAATCATAACAACTTTATCGCCACCACGTGGAATGACACGACGATAATCAGGGAATTTACCATCAATCAATTTTGTTGTGAAACGAACTGTAATATCACCTTGCTCTTTATCACGACTCGCAATTGTAATTGTTACATTCAATAATTCACGACCAATTAACAAAGATAATTGCTCATCTTCAACACTTAATAAGCGTTGTAATTCACCCACAGCTTTACGCGGAACAATAGCTTGAACAGCTTGTGTTGCTGTAGATGTTGCACCTGTTTCACAAAGTGCTAAACGGTGACCATCTGTTGTTACAGCACGAAGTTGTGTTTGATCAATTTCTAACAATGTACCTGTCAAATAAAAACGTACATCTTGAACTGCCATTGCAAATGCAGTTTTTTCAAATAAGCGTTTTAATTCACGCTGAGTCACAGATACTTCTGTACCTTGTGCATTTTCAGTAGCTAAAAGCGGATAGTCTTCTGCTGGTAAAGTACCCAATACAAAACGACTATTTCCTGATTTTAAAATACAACGTTGATCTTCAGTAATTTGAAAGTCAATTAACGCCGCAGCTGGTAGAGATTTACAAATATCAACCAGTTTACGGGCTGGAACCGTAGTTTCACCAACTTGCAAACATGCACCTTCTGCTAAAGGCATACTCGCAACAAGTTCTACTTCTAAATCAGAACCAGTAATCGTTAATGATTCATTTGTAACTTGAATTTTCACATTAGATAGAATGTTTAAAGTATGGCGACGCTCTACCGCTCCAACAACATGTGATAGAACATTCAATAGACTTTCTTTGGCGATTTTCAAACGCACGGTTCATTCCTCTAACAACTGAAGATTAATAATAAATAAATTTTTTAGTCATCTACTATGCGGTAGAAAATACCGCATTGCAAGAACATAATTTGAACAGTTTTAATCAACTTTGCAACAAGCGTTGCAAGTTTTTGTAGTCTTCATTAAAGATCGGATCTTCTTCACGTAAGTTCTGCACTTTTTCGCATGCATGCATAACAGTACTGTGATCTCGACCACCAAAAGCCATCCCAATTTCTGGGAAGCTATCACCTGTTAGTTCACGTGCCAATCCCATTGCCAATTGGCGTGGTCTTGCATAAATACGTGTACGTTTTGGGCCAACCATTTCTTTTAACGGAATTCTAAAATACTCACTCACCACACGCTGAATATTTTCAGTACTAATGGTTCGTGCACGAATAGCCAACACATCTTTTAAAGACTCACGTACAACTTCTAAATCAATTGGCGTGCCTTTAAAACGAGAAATCGCAACCACTTTATTTAAAGCGCCTTCAAGTTCACGAACGTTTGCAACAACTTGTTGAGCAATAAACAACGCACAATTTCGTGGCAAATCAACATCGTTACTTTCAGCTTTCTTTAACAAAATTTCAATACGTGTTTCTATATCAGGAGGCTCAACACCTACTGATAATCCCCAAGAGAAACGTGAAACTAAACGTGGATCTAATTCTGTTAATTCTTTTGGATAACGATCTGAAGTCAAAATAATTTGTTTAGATTCATCTAACAAAGCATTAAACGTATAAAAAAACTCAACCAGACTTGCTTCTTTACCCGCTAGTAAATGAATATCATCTACCAACAATAAATCTAAAGAACGACAGTTCTTTTTAAACTCTTCTACTTTTCCTTGTTGTAATGACTTTACGAAATCTTGAACAAAGCTTTCAGCGGTCATATACATCACACGTGCATTCGGTTTTGCTTGTAACAAAGCATTCCCTACCGCTTGCATTAAGTGTGTTTTACCTAACCCTGTAGGACCATATAAAAATAAAGGGTTATGTTGAGATGCACCAGGTTGAGTTAAAACCTTACGACATGTTTCCGCTGCCATTTGGTTAGAACGACCTTCCACAAATAAAGAAAATGTAAATAAAGGATTAAGTAACCTTTTACGGTTATTCTTATGACTTAACTCTTCTTTTTCTTTTTTAGATTTAACTATCGGTGTAGTTTCCAAAGCAGCTGTTGTTGTTGCAGGTTGCTCACTTGCCGATAAAATTGCACCTGGTCGCGAATCAACTAAAATTTCAACTTTACACACCCGTCCTTCAGACAATTGTTCAGCCAAAATAGAAATCAATTCTAAATGATGTTCTTGAATATAACGTGTCCAATACGGATTCGGTGCGTATAAACGTAATGTATCGTTTAGTTCTTCCGCAATTAAAGGACGAATCCACATTGTAAAGACATTACCCGATAACTCTTGTCTTAAACGAGTTAAGCAGTCTGTCCAAAGCATGCGAACCCCCTGTTCGTTACATAATATGATGTATTAAAAATATTCAAGACCGCAAAAGCGGGTCGCCATGATAACGAAGTTATCCACATCTGTCATGGCAAATTAAAGTAATTTTGTATAAAAAAAAGCAAAACAAGCTAAAAAATTAAATTCAATCACCTGTGGATAAATTAATTAATAACCTGTGGATAAAATATATCACAAACTTATCCACAAAGTATTCTTTTTATTGAAACACATATGTCCACAATGTAAACTACTGTTAAAAAAAGAAAAAAAGTGGATTTCCACAGAAATAATCAACACTAATAATAATAAATTTAAATTTATAAATTTGAATTTATTAATATGAGGGCTATTTTTTGTGGGTAATTTTAAATTCAAAAATATGGCTGTATAAATTCATTTAGAAATTACCTATTGTGGATAAAGTTGAAGATAAAGGTGTTGATATTACTATTACTTTAGATATATCAGTATATTGCATTGTGAATTGATTTTTCAGACTAAATTTTTTATTTAAAGTCTTACAATAAAAAAAGGCATCATTTTTGTTACAAATCGCGTTTTTCATTGACAGCTCAAGCAATGAGCACTAAAATCGCGAACCTTCATAGCAAGATCATATTTGGAGTTTCAATATGAAACGTACATTCCAACCATCTGAATTAAAGCGTAAGCGCGTTCATGGTTTCCGTGCTCGTATGGCTACAAAAGCTGGTCGTCAAGTATTAGCTCGCCGTCGTGCAAAAGGTCGTCATAGCTTAACTGTTTAATCAGTTAAGGTATTATTACCTTGGGTGTTATAACAAAACTTTATAGCTTCAGTACAGAGGTTCGATTACGCTGTGCTGCTGATTATAAAGGTGTGTTTGATGGTGCGCTTTTTAAAGTGCATCAGCCCCATTTCTTATTTTTAGCAAAACGTTCCGAATTGCCTAATAGCCGTTTGGGTATTGTTGTTGCTAAAAAGAAAGTGCGTCGTGCACATGAAAGAAATAGAGTAAAACGTCTTGCTCGCGAAAGTTTTCGCCTGCATCAACAGCAATTAGATGATTTAGATATTGTTGTTATGCCTAAAATAGGTATTGATACAATTTCGAACGCTGAATTGCATCAGCAATTACAAAGTGCTTGGCAAAAATTGCAACGCCTTGCCAAAAAGCATTCAAAAATAGTTCCATCCCCACAAAAGTAGAGATGGCCAATGGTTCGTTTACTGCATTGGTTTATACGTTTCTATCAGATTGCGCTTAGTCCTTTATTAGGACCTCGCTGTCGTTATATTCCCACTTGTTCTCAATATTCATTGGAAGCAGTCCATACACATGGTGCTGTGCGTGGTGTGTGGCTGGCGACTAGACGTATTTGTCGTTGTCATCCGTGGGGAGGATCGGGTTATGACCCAGTCCCTCCAAAGGTAATTCGTTTTATTTCATTTCAGCAAATAGATTCTCAAACGCTTCACGTTGTTGTACCCTTTCGTGATCGTTTAATGAACCAAAATCACTCTAACCACTTGGGGTAATTGATATGCAACAATGGGCCAGGATTGCCATTCTAGGAGCTATGTTTGTTGTCGCATATTTGCTCATTTTGGCTTGGCAAAAAGATTATGGACACGTGGAACCTAAAGTACAGCAAGAAGCTGTTGCAGTTTCAAAAGATGTGTCTGCTGATTTGCCAAATGGTCAAACGGCTACAGCAACAACTGATATGCCGCAAGCAAATATTGCAACTCAGCAACAAACTTCGGATGCTATAGCACCTGTAAGTCAACAACTTATTTCAGTAAAAACTGACCTTTATCATCTTTGGATTAATCCTAAAGGTGGTGATATTGTTCGTGTTGAATTACTCAACCATGACAAAAATAAAGACAGTGATGAACCATTCGTTATGCTCGAAAGCGATGCAAAACGTACTTATGTCGCACAATCTGGCTTAATTGGTCTTAATGGTCCAGATAGCAGCCGTAATGGTCGTCCTGTATATGAGTTTGAAAAAGCTTCATATAATTTAGCTGATGCTAAAGAAATAAAAGATAAAGATGGAAAAATAGTTAAAGTTTTAACTATTCCAATGGTATATAAAACAGCTGATGGTGTTGAAATCCTCAAGACTTTCACATTTAAGGAAGGTGATTACCCAGTTGTTGTTAACCATAAAGTAATTAACCGCAGTGCAGCTCCTTGGCAAGGTCAAATGTTTGGCCAACTTAAGCGTGACAACTCAGAAGATCCAGGCAAGTCTGACCAAGGTATTTTTACTTTAGGTACATTCTTGGGCGGCGCTTGGGGTACACCTGAAGAGCATTACAATAAACTTAAATTCGCTAATTTTAACGAAGAAAAGTTAAGTGTTGAGGCTAAAGATGCATGGGTTGCAATGGTTCAACATTATTTTGTAAGTGCTTGGATTCCTGGTGATATCAAGTTAACGCAAAATGATGGTCAAGCATTTACAGCAAAATTAGAATCTCGTAAGTCTGCTGATGATATGAATATCATTGGTTTTACTTCACCAACAATTACTGTTCCTAAGGGTACAGTGGCTGAAGTTGATGCGACATTCTATGCTGGCCCTAAAATTCAATCTGAATTAAAAGACTTAGCTGTTGGGTTAAATCAAACCGTTGATTATGGTTGGTTATGGCCAATTGCTAAACTTTTATTCTTAGGTTTGCAATTCTTCCACGGTATTGTTGGAAACTGGGGTTGGTCAATTATTCTATTGACGATTCTTGTTAAGCTTATTCTTTGGCCTTTATCGTCTAAGAGCTACCGCTCTATGGCGAAAATGCGTGTGATTGCACCAGAAATGCAACGCATGAAAGAAGAGTTTGGTGAAGACCGCATGCGTTTCTCTCAAGAAATGATGGCGCTTTACAAACGTGAACAAGTGAACCCACTTTCAGGTTGTTTACCATTATTACTTCAAATGCCAATCTTCCTTGCGTTGTATTGGGTGTTGATGGAATCTGTTGAACTACGCCATGCACCTTGGATTCTTTGGATTCAGGATTTATCAGCAATGGATCCGTATTTCATTCTTCCATTGTTAATGGGGGCAACGATGTTCATTCAGCAAAGTTTAAATCCTCAGCCTGCAGATCCTATGCAAGCGAAAGTATTTAAATTTATGCCAATTATTTTCACTGTATTCATGTTGTTCTTCCCAGCAGGTCTTGTACTTTACTGGATCTGTAACAACAGTATTACGATTTTACAGCAAGGTTTAATCAACAAATCTGTTGAAAAAGACCGTGTAAAACGTGAAGAAGCGAACGAAGCAAAGTAAGACTTGCTGAATAGCTGAATAAATCCGCTTAAGATGGTAATCTTAGGCGGATTTTTATTTGTCTGTTGTTTTCGATTTTTAGGTGAATTTTATGCAAAACCGAACCACTATTGCTGCAATTGCCACACCACCAGGTCGTGGTGGTGTCGGTGTGATTCGCCTATCTGGTCCTCAGGCTTATGCTATTGCAGAAGCTTTAATACAAAAAGAATTACCAAAAGCACGTTATGCAGGATTCCGTCAGTTTTATGATGCGAATAATGAAGTGATGGATGAAGGCTTAGCAATATGCTTCCCAAATCCAAACTCTTTTACAGGTGAAGATGTTGTTGAGTTGCAAGGACATGGTGGTCCTGTCATTCAAAATGCCCTACTTGCACGTTTATTTGAATTAGGTGCAATTGCAGCTAAAGCTGGTGAGTTTTCAATGCGTGCCTTTGAAAATGGTAAGCTTGATTTAGTACAAGCAGAAGCGATTGCTGACTTGATTGATGCAACTTCACAGGCTGCAGCACGCTCTGCTGTACGCTCGTTACAAGGCGCATTTTCAACAAAAGTAAATACAGTATTGGAACAGCTAATCCATTTACGTTTACACGTTGAAGCTGCCATTGATTTTCCTGAAGAAGAAATTGATTTCTTGGCAGATGGTAAAATTTTAAATCTGTTAGATGGTGTGGCAAATTCAGTTACGGCTGTACAGCAATCTGCACGTCAAGGTCAGTTATTACGTGAAGGTTTGCAAGTTGTTATTGCGGGCAAGCCAAATGCGGGTAAATCCTCATTACTGAACTCGCTTGCAGGTATTGAACGTGCAATTGTGACGGATATTGCGGGTACAACACGCGATGTTCTACACGAGAAAATTACGCTAAATGGTTTACCAATTACGCTTACAGATACAGCTGGTTTACGTGAAACTGGCGATATTGTTGAAAAAGAAGGGATCCGTCGTGCGATTAAAGAAATTGAACAAGCTGATTTGTTATTGCTTGTTTATGACTTAAGCCAAGGTGACAACCCGCTTGAACTTGCTCAAGAGTATTTTGCGGATCATATTGAGCCAAAACGCTTAATGTTGATTGGTAATAAGTGTGATTTAACTGGAAAAACTGCTGAAATTTCGGATTTTCAGAGTTTCCGCCATATAACGGTCTCAGCAAAAGAAGAAACTGGAGTTCAATCGCTCATAGATGCGATTACAGCGCATGCAGGCTTCCAACCAGAAGAAGATACCTTTATTGCTCGAACTCGTCATTTAGACGCAATGAAGCGTACTCAGGAATATCTTGCTGAAGCACGTGAGCAACTAGTTGTTTATAACGCAGGTGAGTTGGTTGCTGAGTCACTTCGATTAGCTCAAAATGCATTAGGTGAAATTACTGGTGATTTTAGTGCAGATGATTTACTTGGAAAAATCTTCGGATCATTCTGTATTGGAAAGTAATTTCAAAATTCAATATTATTCCAATATGTTCCAGTAAGTTGTTTTGTAAATTAAAAAGCATTAAGTTTTATGAACTTAGTGCTTTTTTGTTGCCTTTTTATTGTTCCTATATGTTCTATATATTCATCTAGTGCTATGATTTTATTAGTCACTAGTAAGTCACAAGATGGAAGTGACTATATTTTATTGCATGGTGACTAAATATGGCTAGGTCTGAAACTATCGTTTTTTCTACAGATAGAGAAATTAAAAATCTAAAAGCACAAGACAAGCGTTACACAGCAAAAGATAAAATTGCGAATGGGCTTTTTTTAGATATTACGACTACTGGGGTGAAGTCTTGGTGGTATCGCTATTCTTTGAACGGTAAACAGGAAAGAATCGTTTTAGGTCGCTATCCTGACTTATCTTTGCAAGATGCTAGACAGTTGAGAGATGAATCAGCTACGCAAGTTGCGAAAGGTATTTCACCTAAACAAGAAAAAGAAGATAAAAAAATAGGAAGATTAAAAAGTGTTTTGCTTAAAGATTATGGTGAAAGCTATTTGAAAGACGTAATAGCAAAAGACCGTAAAAATACATACAACATGACTTTATGTTTGAATAATGATATTTATCCATTTATAGGGAATATTGCTGTAAATAAAATCACCACAGATGATATTCGCCGTGTGATATGGCGTAAGAAAGAGCAAGGTTATGATGCTTCTGCAAATCAAGTCAGAGGTTTATTAAAACGCATGTTTGATTATGCTGTGACGCTTGGAATTGTTCCTTTTAATCCTGTTTTAGCTATTCCAACAAGGCATGTATTCAAAAGTAAACCTAGAGATAGATATTTATCTATAGATGAAATCCGAAAGTTTTATACGACCCTTTTAAACTCAAGAATTTATAGAGCTAGAAAATTAGGCTTACTGCTTTCATTGCTAACACTATTAAGAAAATCAGAGCTATTGAGAGCTGAATGGTCGCATATAGATTTTGAGCAACGGATATGGCGTATTCCTGAAACAAAAGCAGATAGCAAAACAGGTCACAGCCGTGAAATGGTCGTTTATATGTCTGACCAAATTATTGAGATTTTAAAAGAACTCAAAACGATTGCTGGTGATGAGCCTTATGTATTTGTAGGTCGTAAAAGTGGTACGCATATTAGTCATAATGCGTTTAATACGGCACAAAAATCGGCTTTGGCTTTAACTGATATTCCTGATTTTACAATTCATGATTTACGGCGAACGGCAAGCACCCATTTAAACGAGCAAGGCTTTAATCGTGATGCAATCGAGAAATGTTTGAACCATTCTGCCTTTGGTGTACGTGCAACATATAACAAAGCTGAGTATGCAGAGGAACGAATAAAGATGATGCAAAAATGGAGTAATTTTATTTTTGATGTGATTTATCAATCTAATATATTGTTTTTTAACAATAAATATAAAAGTGTGTAAGCCTGTTTGTAAGGGAGGCGCATTGTAATCATGTTATTGATGAAATTCAATATCAGTAAAGCAAATAAAGGTTAAAAAAAAAATTGCATTCTATGATAAGGGCAAGTTAGACTTGTTTTAGTTGCATACAAAGTGTTCTAGTTTGTTCAAGTGAAGTCTGATTAGACCCTTGATACGGTACAGGCACACTTTATTTTATGTAATAAAAAACCCGATGTTGACGCATCGGGCTCGGAGTGAAGTTGACGCTTCACAGTATTTTGTAATCGCCTACTGATAGGTACAAACCTAAAGGAACTTTAGAAATGTAAAACGATTGAGTTAATTGTTCATGATTTGAGCGCAAACGACTATTGAATTATTTTTATGAGTTATATTCCAACATATTCCATATTATTAGTGGATGGATGTTGTAGATAGTTGCGCTTTAAATTTCAGCAATGCCCTTTCTATCTCTTTCTAATCCTTTCTGTTTTGTGTCTAGGCAACCTTTTAATGAGGTGTCTTATGACATTGTTAAAAGAGCAACAAGCTCAAAATGTGCGTTTAATTCGCCGTAAGGAAGTCCAAATCAAAATTGGTATGGGCGCATCATCAATCTATGCAGAAATGGCTAAAGGTCGATTTCCCAAACCTGTTGTACTTTCTGAACGCCGTGTAGCGTGGCTTGAATCTGAGATTGATTTATGGATAGCGGAACGCATAGCAAACCGTAATGCCTCTATTGCAATGATGGAGGTTAAGCCATGATTCATTCACAAAAGATTTTAATTCTTAATCATTTAAAACAAGGTCACACCCTTTCACAAGCCGAAGCAATCAATTTGTTTATGTGTTATCGCCTAAGCGCAATTATCAAGAGTTTACGCAATGATGGTTATGACATTGTGACGCATAAAGTGAAAAACCTTTTAAATCATGCCAGCCATGCACGTTATGAACTTAAAGAGGCGTAATCATGAAACAGTATCTATTTGATTTAGCTTTAGGGCTGTTTTATGGGGTGATTTATATTCTTTTTCTAATCGGCATTGAATGCCTAATTAAAGCATAAAGGGGGGGAGCTAATGAACGCATATCAAAAAGCCCCGAGCTTAGAAAAGCCTAGTGATATTTTAGCAAATTGTAAGACCTTAAATCCACAGGATGGCGCATTTATGCGTCACCCTATTATTGAGCGTTTTGGTAGCCCTAATTGCTCGATTTATGTTGATGAAACAAATGTGGAAGTTGAGGGAATCGGGTACGAAAATCCTTTGATTTTTCCTCTCTATGATGAGCATTTAGAAACTATTCAATGTGCTGTATTGCAAGATGAAAAACCAGTGAAAATCATTCCTGATGGACACAGTAAAGGCTTTGCCTATTATGGTGATTTAGAGAAAGATAAGCCTGTTATAATCGCGCGTGCGCTAGGGGAATTTTTCAAACTTGCACAAACAGGTTATGCCGTTGTTTTGGTTGTATTGCCACATCTATGTAATAAGCATTTAACTGAATTAAAGCCTAAAGACTTTAAGCAAATAGAGTGTGTAATTAATCAGTTGTCAAATGCTGGTTATCAGTATCTATATTTGCCTGTCAGAGCTGAACACATTAAAACAGAGCCTTATCAAACACTCGAAAATACAACTCAAGTACGTTTACTTAATCAGTATCAAATCATAGATGGTGATGACTGTTTCGTTGATTTATCCCAGTATGATGATGCTAGAGATGTTAAAAAAGTTCTTGATGAAGCCATAAAGAAATCACCTAAAAAGCTGACTTTGCAGAAAGGTCATTTAGCTAAACCAATGAAGTGGGAAAATGGATATTTTCACATTTTAAAGGATGGTGTTTTTTATATTGATAATGATAAAAATGGACTATCACAAAAACGCTTTGTATCTAGCTTAATTATGGTTGAAGCAAAAACCCATGATTGCACGAGTAATAACTGGGGCGTTTTACTCAAATGGAAAGATGATAATGATATAGAGCATACACAGGCTTTATCTATGGAGTTATTCCAAACTGATGGCGCTGATTTACGTAAAACATTATCTTATCAAGGCGTGAAAATAGCGTCTGATTATCGCTCAAGAGGTCTGTTTCAAAGCTATCTAATGAACTACCCAACTGAGCAACGTGCTTTATGTGTAGATAAAGTGGGATGGCATGAAAATGTATTTGTATTGCCTCATAAGAAATTCGGAACAAGTGCAAATAATGAAATCATTGTTTATCAAGCAAATCACGGCTTAGATAATCTCTATCAATCTAAAGGCACATTAGAACAGTGGCAAAGTGTTGTATCTACATTAGTAGAGAATCACAGCTTATTAGTATTTTCATTATGCACAGCGTTTGCTGGACAATTGCTTGACCCTCTTAACCAACAAGGTGGGGGTTTTCACTTTAAAGGCGGTTCATCTAAAGGAAAAAGCACAGGCTTAAATTTAGCGTGTTCTGTATGGGGTAATCCAAAGAATTTTTATCGCACATGGAAAGCAACGGGTAATGCGATAGAGCATACAGCTTATATGCACAATGATAGCTTTTTAGTCTTGGATGAAATTGGCGAAATAGCGAACCCCAAAGAGTTAGGCAATATCATTTATATGCTTGCCAATGGTTCGGGTAAAGGTCGCATGACTAAACAAATTACAGCAAAGGCTACGTATAAATGGAAAGTATTATTTTTATCAAGTGGTGAAAAGAGTTTGAAAGAAATCATGCTTGAGCAAGGTCAAAAAGCTAAGCTTGGGCAAGAAATACGTTTAGCTGATATTGATATAGACCAATCTGAATACGGTATTTTTGATTGTATCGATTTTGCAGAGGATGGAGCAAAGCAAGCGATTGAATTAAACAAGCGTATTAATGATTGTTATGGCGTGGCTGGCATTCGATGGCTTGAGTATCTAACCCATGATAAAAGTCGAATTATGGATGATGCTAGAGCTTTGCTGGAGGCTTATAGAGAGGTTTTAACAGAGAGCAATACTCAAGGGCATATCACACGAGTAGCGAACTATTTTGCGCTTGTAGCAACTGCTGGAGAGCTTGCAACTCAAGCCAATATCACAGGATGGAAAACAGGCACAGCATTGAATGCTGTAAAGAAAGTTTTTAATCAGTGGTTAAATGGTTTTGAGCAAGTTGGTGATTATGAACATAGAGAAATGATTACTCATGTTAAGGCATTTTTTGAGGCGAATGAATCAAGCCGATTTGAAGCGGTTACCCCCGACCCTGACCACAACGAGAAAATTATTAACCGTGTTGGTTATTGGAAAATAGACAATGGTGCAAAGATATTCTATGTGCTGAATGAACAATTTAAAAAGGAAGTATGCAAGGGCTATGATAGCCGAAAAGTCGCAAAAGCATTACAAGCTTATGGTTTACTTGAGCATGACACAGGTAAGACAGGTAAGACTGTGAGACTCCCATCTAAAGCTAATTCAATCAAAGTTTATGCTGTGAAAGAATCTATTTTTAGCTGGGGAGCTTTAAATTAAGGTAACAGAGGTAACAGAGGTAACAGGCTTATATATAAAGGCTTAGAGTGTGTTACCTATACTTAAATACTAAAGGTAGCAGAGGTAACAATTTTCGATTAAATCAATTTATTTGTTTCCTTTGTTACCTATTTAATAAAAGTGAGGTAACAGTCTGAAATGATACTATATTAAGGGTGTTACCCCTGTTACCTACGTTACCCTTATAAAATATGTGTTTGAAAAAATCATTTCCTTTAAGTCGTCCAAAAACTATCTAGGATTTAATTGAGCAGTACGAGAGAATATTATTAAGATTTCTGCAAAAAAAATTAAAGTACTAAATTAATAAGATTTTACGGACACGTTACTAACATATTAACTGTTTATGGATTATCTGTTTATATTTGGTTAGTATGTATTTTTGTTTTAAAATTAATCGATTATGAAAAAAACATCAATTTTAATGGGTGTATTACTCCTTATTGGCTGTGGTCAAGAAAGTAAAGATAATTCAACTAGTCAACAAGATATAAACAATACGAAAGTAAAAGAAGAGTTGTTTTCTGAAAAAGGTAAAGAGTTTTTAGAATTTGCTATAAAAGATGAATTTGAAACATTATCTGATGGTGGGAATGTTCAAATTACTGAATACTATCCTCTTTACACAGCCGAAAAAATCACAAGCGATTACGATAAAAATGAAATCAGAGCTAATAATTTATATAAAGATAAACAATTCTTTATCACTGGTGCTATAGGTGGAATTGAGGCTGGCATAGATGATAAACCAGTTGTTAATTTAAAGACTAATGTTAACTATGGCTTTAATTCACCATTATTAAAATTTAATAAAATTGACCAAGGAAAAGTAGCTGAATTAAATAAGGGTGATAAAGTTACATTCTTGTGTACTGGTAATAGTGAAATAGCAGGGAGTCCTATTTTAGAAGATTGTATTTTCTTAAAAACATTTGAAAAGCAAATACTTGATGATGCTTTAAAGTTTGAAGATAAAGATTTGTCTGGGAAAAATAGTCAGTATAAACAAGCCGTTTTTACCTATGCTGTTTCAACGTTAGGCTTAAGCAAAGTATCTAATGATTTTGAAAAATGTAAAGTTGTAGATATAACCTGTATTGACGAAATTTCAAAAACAGTTAAGAAAGAGGATGTTCAAAAAACTACTGATGAGCTAAAAGCCCAATTTCCTAAAGCAATTGAATCAAAAGAAAAGTTAAAACATTTAGAGAAGTAAAAAGATGTATTTTGGGGGTAATAAACATAGCTGAAAATATATTTCTAACGTGTGTATAAATGATTCTTAAACATTGTAAATTTAGTCACCAATTAGTCACTAAACTATTAGATTATTGGTAAGCTGTTGAATTTAATATTTTTATTTTGTTTTATTGTATTCTGTATTGGGAAATAGTTTCATTGAATAATAAAATAAGCCCTCAATTGAGGGCTTATTTTATTTAGATAAATTAAGTAGTTTTAATTTTTCTTTGCCAAGCTAATAAGCTAAAACATAACAAACCTATTACGATACAAAAACCTAAAACACCAACCACTAAACCAAAAAGATCCGACAAATAACCTGTACCAATAATTGGTAAAATGGTGCCCCAATACCCAATAAACAGATAAGTTGAAATAACCCCCGCACGATTTTCACTATGCGTCATGGTATGTACTAAACCAAAAGCACCAAGTAAGCCGAAACCATGCCCAACACCAACTAAAATATCACTTACAAAGAATAAAAAGCTGAGATGTTGAGTCATACAAAGTGCGAGAAGCACATAACTTAAAATAAGAATACTTAACCCTAGTTTTAATGATTTTTCAGGTTTTAAACCTTTCGCAAAAAATTGTACACATGCCGAAACCAAAAGAATACTCGCAATAGCTGTCCCACTGACGAATGGGCCATGCCAAGGAATTGCTTCTTTGACAAAAGATGGTGCGAGTGATGCAAATAGGCTAAATGATGCAAAAGCGCAAAAAGCAGTAAGTCCAGCAATAAAAAAAGCGGATTTATATTTTTTTTCTGGTATTTCTAAATGTGGTGCGATAGAAAAAGTCTGTTTTTTGAAATGAGGGACTTTAATAAACAATAAGCCAATTAAACACAAAATTGCAAAAATAATGACAGGAATATAGGGTGTAAATAATGGAAACTGTGAAAATTGGGCAATCACTCCACCAATAAAAGGCCCTAAACCAAAGCCAATAACGGTAATCACAGAACTTAGCTGAGCTGCTTGTTGTTTATGACTTTCAGGAATAGTGTAAATTAAGCCTAGCATGGCAGATGTACTAATTAGCCCAGATGCAATACCAATAATAAAACGCCCAAAAGACAACCATAATGCACTCGGTGCAACACTAGATAATGCTAATCCTAAAATAATGAGTAATAGACCGACTTGTAAGGTTCTTAAAAAGCCAAAACTATTGCTAGCACGCCCTAAAAACAACAATGTAGCTAAGCATCCAAACATATAGGCAACAAAAATATAAGTAATATGACTAGGAAGTAAATGCCATAACTCTTGATAAATTGGATAAAGTGGGCTCGCTAAAGCTGTACCAATTGTGCCGATACAAAGGGCAAGGCTAACCATTAAAAATGGTCGCCATTGTGATTGAGTCATATTTAAAATCGCGTGTACCGAATGCTTTAAATAAAACATGAGGTAAAAAAAGAAGAGATGTTTAATTTAAAAACAAAAATATTAAGAGATCAAAATAAATTTTAAAAAATTAACCATACCGTTTTAATAACTTAAAAAACTCTTCAAGCTCCTCTTCATTCACATGTTCAGCATCATGTAATACATGATGACGTAAATGCATTTCAGTAAGCTCATTCATTAAACCATTGACAGCACCACGAATAGCAGCAACTTGCTGAAGAACTTCAATGCAGCTTGATTCAGGTTGAATCATTGATTGCTCTACTGCATTTAACTGACCTTGTAAGCGCTTAACGCGATTCAAAATTTTCTTATCTTGATGTACATGGCTCACACAAATTCTCCAAATGGGAATATACTATAGGGGAGTATATTAATTTCTAATGATTATGCAAAATTTAAAGTCATCTCGAATTCATTCTCATCAGTTTGATGAGGGAAATCCGCTTGCTCAAAAACGCATTTTGATTGCTACTATTCTAACGGCAGTCATGATGATCTTAGAAGTATTTGGAGGTTGGTTTTTTAATTCCATGGCATTGTTAGCCGATGGATGGCATATGAGTTCGCATATGCTTGCACTTGGTTTGGCTTATTTTGCATATCGTGCTGCACGTCATTATGCAAATGACAAACGCTTTTGTTTTGGTACATGGAAAATTGAAATTTTAGCCGGATATAGCAGCGCAATTTTATTGTTAGTTGTTGCTATTTTTATGGCAGTTCAATCATGTATTCGGCTAATGAATCCTGTTGAAATTCACTATAACGAAGCAATTCCGATTGCGATTTTAGGTTTAGTTATTAACCTAATTTGTGCTTGGTTACTTCATGATGGAGAACATCATCACTCGCATGATCACGGACATTCGCACCATCCTCACAATCATTCTCACGACCATGATCATCACCATCATGACTTAAATCAAAAAGCTGCATTTTTACATGTGGTGGCAGATGCTGTGACTTCTGTATTGGCTATTATAGCCTTGTGTGCTGGTAAATATATGGGATGGGATTTTCTAGATGCAGTGCTAGGAATAATTGGGGCAATTTTAATTGCAAAATGGGCTTTGGGTTTAATGTCTGAAACAGGAAAAACTTTGCTTGATGCTGAAATGAATGAGCCAGTTGTTGAAGAAATTCGAGTTGTTATTCAAGAGCTTCCTTATGTTGTAAATATTACAGATTTACACGTATGGAAAGTAGGTAATGGAAAATATGCATGTATCTTGGCATTAGAAAGTAGTGCTCAATTTGATGCAGATTATATTCGAAATGAACTTTCAATTCATGATGAAATTGTTCATATTTCTGTCGAAATTAATCAAAAATAATTTGTTCCACGTGGAACGGATTGGTTAATTTTTGAGTTAATAAAAATCAACACAAGCGGAAAGATTACACGTTACACTTGTAAAGGTTTTAAAAGAGAACTGAAATAAATGAAAAAATATATGATGTTGGCAACGGCCCTTTTGTCGACCATGACATTTGCAGATATTAATACGGTAAAAACGAATCTCGCAAAAAATTCACTAGATGTGAATATTCAGAATATTCAAACAACAGAAATGAAAGGAATTTATAGCGGTTCTTTAAATGGGCAGGTTGTATATTTAAACGATGATGCTCAGCATATTGTTGCAGGCTCTATGGTGCGTTTAAAAGATAAGCAAAATTTAACTAAAAGTTTATTGGTTCAACAAAACTCTTTGGACTGGAAAAAGCTTCCGTTAAATGATGCTATTAAAATTGTAAAAGGTAATGGTAAACGTCAAATTGCGGTATTTACAGATCCAAACTGCCCTTATTGTAAGCAATTAGAAGCTGAGTTTAAAAAGTTAAATAATGTGACTATTCATATTTTTGTTTTAGCATTTAAACCACAATCGGTTGCACCATCTAAGAAAATTTTCTGTGAAAAAAATCCTGCACAAGCTTGGGATGATTTAATTGGTAAAGGGTATGAACCAACAAGTCAAAAGACATGTGAAAACCCTGTTGAACGTAACCTTTCATTGGCACGTACTTTAGGAGTTAATGGCACACCAACTATTGTTTTTGAAAATGGATTTAAAGTTTCAGGTGCCTACCCTGCAGAACAAATTGAACAAATATTTAAAGAATTTGGTTTGTAAGCAAAAGTTTAAAGCTGAAAAAAGCACCTGTAAAAGGTGCTTTTTTTATTTGAATAATTAAGATTTTTTAGCAACAAAATTATAAATAAATAGAATAATAATTGCACCAATAACAGATGCTATAAATCCTGCACTTGAACCTTCAGCATATAAACCTAAGAAGCGTCCGCCATAAGTTGCAAGTAATGAACCAGCAATCCCTAGTGCAGCTGTAACAAAAAAACCTGCTTTATCTTTACCAGGATGAATAGCACGTGCAATTAAACCTGCAAAAAAACCAACAACAATTGCAACAATAAGTGACCACATCGTAAATCTCCTTGTTATTTATCTTTGTATTATAAAAACGTATAGATATATCATTAAATAAAAATCTTAAAGAAAAAAGAAAGTTAAGGAAAAGTGTTGTTGTTTTTTTGTTCACTACAATTTAAAAATAAAAAAAAGTGGCTTACGCCACTTTTTAAAAATTACTTAAAGACCAATTTCACCAATAAATGGAAGATGGCGATATTTTTGATCGTAATCTAAGCCATAACCGACAATAAATTTGTCTTCTACTTCAAAGCCTAAAAATTTAACTTCTAAATCAATTTCACGGCGTGAAGGTTTGCTAACTAAGGTACAAAGCTCAATTGAATTAGGCTGACGGGTGCTTAAAATTTCTAAAACTTTGCTTAATGTATTACCAGAATCGATAATATCTTCAACAACAAGAACGTCTTTACCACGAATTTCGCCGTCTAAATCTTTCAAAATTTTAACGTCTTTTGAAGATACAGTTCCACCGCCATAACTTGATACCGTCATAAAATCTAGTTCATGTGGTTTCGTTATTGCGCGGCATAAATCTGACATGAAAATTACAGAGCCACGTAATAAACCTACAAGTACTAATTCTTTGTCACTGTTTGCGTAGTGTGCATCAATAATTGCACCAAGCTCTTTAACTTTAGCTTGGATTTCTTCTGTGGAAATCATTACGCTCATTTGAACGGTCATGGGTAGATACCTAAAGATAAAAAATAAAAAAATAAAAAAGGTGTTGACCAGCAACACCTCATATTATCTTAATTTTAATACATCTGTAATTGAGATGCATCCCTTTTGCCTGTTTAGAATGTAATCATTGTTTTTCAAATTGTGAAATATTCATCAAATGAAATAGAACAATTAGTAAATTTCATTCAATAGACAAAAGATGAAAGATATTCATTATTCAGCGTTATTTTTGCGATAAGCCAATTGACCAAAAATATAAGTGCTATGAATGTTACGATCATCCCCCATAGTCATCAGTGCAAAGAAAGCATCATCAATACCTTTAGCACGTTCTTGACGTAAAGCTTGAATGGCTGTTGGTTTTAAATCTAAAACAACAAAGTCGGCTTCTTTTCCAATGTTAAAGTTACCTAACTTTTCATCTAAATCTAAAGCTTTTGCCCCACCAATTGTTGCATGATAAAGCGCTTCAAATGCAGATAGTTTATCGCCTTGTAGTTGTTGAACTTTGTAAGCTTCATTCAGCGTTTGTAATTGGTTAAATGAAGTCCCTGCCCCTACATCTGTCCCTAAGCCTACTTTTACTTGTTTTTCCCATGTCTTTTTCAAAGGAAATAAACCACTTCCTAAGAACAAGTTTGATGTTGGGCAAAATGCAATTGCAGAGTCGGTTTTATGCATGCAGTCCCATTCTTCATCTTCCAAATGTACGCAGTGTGCAAATACAGAACGTGAACCTGTTAAACCATAATGATGATAAACATCTAAGTAGCCTTTTTGCTCGGGGAATAAGTCTTTTACCCATGCAATTTCATTTTTGTTTTCGCTTAAATGCGTATGGACATAAACATCAGGGAATTCTGCTTTAAGTTTGCCTGCCGCAGTGAGTTGCTCTGGTGTAGATGTAGGTGCAAAACGTGGAGTAATCGCATATAAATTACGACCTTTGCCATGCCATTTTTCAATAAGTGCTTTAGAGTCTGTGTACGCACTTTCTACAGTATCACAAAGTGCTTCAGGAGCATGACGATCCATCATCACTTTACCAGCAATTAAACGCATTTGGTGCTGTTCTGCAATTTCAAATAAAGCATCTACAGATTGAGGATGAACCGTACAAAAAACTAGTGCCGTTGTTGTGCCATTTTTTAGAAGTTCGTTTACAAAGAATTTTGCAATTTTGTCTGCATAAGCTTTGTCTTCAAACTGAATTTCTGTGGGGAATGTATAGGTATTTAGCCATTCTAAAAGCTGTTCGCCATAAGCTCCAATCATTTCTGTTTGTGGAAAATGAATGTGCGTGTCGATAAAACCTGGAACAATTAATTGATCAGGATAATGCTGAACCTTTGTATCTGATTTAAGTTGAGATTGCCCTTCTTCCCAAGTACCAAACCATGAAATTTTTCCTTCATGGCTAATGAGTAAGCCATCTTCAATATATCGAACAGCTTGGTCGATATCGGATGCTTTTGAAACTGTATTTTGAATATCGAGAAAACGACCACGAATGGCTGTAGAAGATAAAATTGAAGACATGGGAAACCTATGGTTGTACTTTTTTCGATTGATTGTAACTTAAAAAATAAACTCTTCCATGATTCATCACATAATCTTTACCAATTTAGATATTAGGATCATCATTTAAAAATTATAGTAGGTATTAAAATGGTCAAAGTTAAAATCTGCTGCATTAAAAAAGCCCTCTAAAAAGGAAGGCTTTTATGAAACATCTTTAGTTTTATAAAGTGGTTTCGTTATGCTTTTTACTATGACGAATAGACAATACTGCGGTTATAGCAAGCGTAATAATAATAAAACCAAGTGAAATCCAAATTGGCATGTGGAAGACATCTAGCATTAACATTTTGAAGCCAATGAACACTAAAATAAGTCCTAAGCCGTACGGTAAATAATGCATTTTAGATGCTGCACCAGACAACAAGAAGAACATTGCACGTAAGCCTAAAATTGCCATTAAGTTTGCAGTTAATACAATGAACGGGTCGGTTGTTACTGCAAAAATAGCAGGAATAGAGTCGACTGCGAAAATAACGTCAGATGCTTCTACTAAAATTAACACTAAAAAAAGTGGTGTTGCCCAAAGCATACCATTTTGGCGAACAAAGAACTTATCACCTTCAAGTTTTGGCGTAATACGCATGTGCTTACGTAGCCATTTTAGAATTGCCATATCTTCAATATTCGGGTCATCATCTTGACCTTTTAAGAACTTGAAGCCTGTATAAACTAAGAACGCACCGAAGATGTAGAGAATCCAAGAGAATTCTTGAACAAACCAAGCACCAATAAAAATAAAGATAGTACGTAGAACAATTGCACCTAATACGCCGTATAACAGTAATTTACGTTGTAATGCAGGTGGAATAGCAAATGCTGCGAAAATCATGAGCCAAACGAAGACGTTATCAATTGCGAGTGATTTTTCAAGTAAGTAACCTGCAAAGTATTCCATAACTTTGGTGTTAGCGACTGCAGCACCTGCGGTTTGTTCTAGATATAACCACAAGCCGCCACCAAATAAAGTCGCGACTGTAACCCAAGCAATACTCCAGTATGCTGCGGTTTTAACTTTAACTTCTTGACCTTGTTTTTGTTTAAAACCTAAAAAGTCGATGATAAGCATGACGGTCACAATGCCGAAAAATGCTAAATACAGCCATAAAGTGCCGATTGTTTCCATGGGGGAATTCTCCACATCTAACAACCAGCCATAAAAAAACCTTGACCAGTCGCCAGATGAAATAAAACATCTGTAACAACATGATCAAGGTCTTGCCTACATCTTTATATTTAAAAAAGATGCTCAGATACCGACTTTTTGCAAAGTGTAATGACGATATTCTGACACGTTAAATATTCAAAAAGAGTGTTTAACGCTTGGAGGAGGCTACTCCCCTTGTTCAACTAAATTTTGTTTTGGATTAAATCCAAATATGCGCAAAGCATGACAGATTTTTAATCAATCTGCAAATACTCACGTATTAAAACAGTTAAATTTTATTTGGTATAAAGTCTGCACGGCGTACTAAAACTAATGTGATTAATGTTCCTAAAACCGCAAGAATACCGCCAATAATACCAATATAACTGAGTCCTAAATGAGTACTAACTAGACCACCTAATAATGCACCACCACCAATACCAACATTGTATAAGCCTGAGTAAATTGCCATAGCAACATCGGTTGCATCGGAAGCTAAATTAAGAGTCTTTGCCTGAAGTGCAAGACTAAATCCAATAATGCCCATGCCCCAAAATAAACAAACAGCGCTTAAACTTAGAAAGCCTGTCGATAATGGCAATAGAAGAAGCATTGAAATGGCTAAACAAAATGTACTTAATGGAATTGCAAGTTTTGGATAGCTAGCACCAAATTTGCCAAATAAGAAAGAACCAAAGAAGCCTGCACCACCAAAAATAAGCAACAATGTTGTGGTTTGTGCAGAACTGAATTGAGCAATATTAAGTGAAAAAGGTTCGATATAACTATAAGCGGTAAATTGCGCTGTAATAATAATAATAGTTAATGCAAAAACCATCATCAGGCTTGGACGTTTTACAAAACTAGATAAACTTTTGATTGAGCCTGAATTGACACTTGGTAGTAAAGGCAAGGTTTTCGCCAATGTAATACAAACAATGGTGGCATAAATGGCAATAAGCCCAAAAGTATTTCTCCATCCGTATGTTTCACCAATCATACGACCAAAAGGAATACCTAAAACCATGGCTAAAGCTGTGCCTGTTGCAAGTAAACCCAATGCTTGAAACTCTTTGCCTTTAGGTGCTACGCGAACAGCTAAAGATGCAGTAATTGCCCAAAATAATGCATGTGCAAATGCAATACCAATACGGCTAATGAGTAGAACCGTAAAGCTCCATGCAAAATAAGATAAAACGTGACTTACAATAAAAACAATGAATAAAACAGTTAGTAAAAATCGTCTTTCGATATTTTTTGTGAGCAACATAATAGGTAAGGAAATAGGCGCCACAACCCATGCATAGAGCGTAATCATTATGCCAACATCTGTCGCGGGCATTCCAAAACTATTACCAATATCACTTAAGAGAGCAATAGGCACAAATTCTGTTGTATTAAATATAAAAGCAGCGAAAGCAAGTGTAATCACACAAATCCATTGTTTGGTTGTTGATTCTGCTTCTACGGGGGACGTTTTCATAAAAAAATTGCAAAGAGTATTTGTGTGAATTGTAGGCTTAATTTAGTGTGAAGTTAAGTTATGTGTTTTATTTCTCATGATAGATTTGGTATGTGACTTAATGATATTTAAAGTAATAAAAATTAACAGTACATAAAAAATAAACATGGCATTTTAAAAATTAAGAATAATTTGAAGGATAAAAAAGTGTTAGAAATTAAACATCAAGAAAATGGTTCTAAGGGTGAGTTTTATATTGGTGAAGAAGGTCATCATTTGGCTGAAATGACGTATTCTTGGGCAGGTGATGATAAGTTTATTATTGATCATACCCATGTGGAAGATGAATTACGTGGACAAAATGTGGGTGTGCTTTTGGTGAGTCGTGCTGTGGAATATGCACGGAATAAGGGGGTGAAAATTTTACCTTTATGCCCTTTTGCAAAATCTGTTTTTAATAAAGATTCTTCTATTCGTGACGTTCTATTCGGTTAACATATTCACAGCTACTATTTAATTAGAAATTTATAGAGATCTGCCATGCAATTTCAACATATAGACAATGGTCAATTGGGTGAGTTTTTTGCGGTTGATGATACTGGGGAAAGAATTGCTGAAATTACTTATGTTTGGAGCAGTACACATACAATTATTGCAAATCATACATGGGTAGATGATTCTTTGCGTGGACAAGGTGTTGCGCGTCAATTGCTTGATGTTTTGGTTGAGTTTGCACGTGAAAAAAACCTTAAAATTTTACCTACTTGTTCTTATGTTGAAGTGATGTTTAGACGAGATAAAAGTTTGGCTGATGTGAAGGTTTAATTCTTAAAACATTACTTTTGAACGATCTAAAATAGAAAAAAGCCCGCATTCGCGGGCTTTTAATTAGCGAATAATTTTTTCTAATTCAGAATCTGGAATACCAAGTTTTCTATAATGAGCACGTGCTTGTTCTAGCTTGGTAAATACATCTTCATAACCTTCAGCTTTACCATATGGGTCTACATAAATATAACCACCATAAACGGTAAATAACGTAATCATTTCTTCTACATCTTCAGGAACATAAAGTGTGTGTGCTTCACCTGGTGGTTCAAAAGCAAAAGAGTTTTCTTCAGCAACCCAATCATGTTCTAAGTAATGCCAGCGACCTTTGAGTACAAAAGCATGAACAGGACCATTATGACGATGACGCGATAAAATTCCGCTCTTTTTTACTCGTAATAAATTAATGAAATATCCACCACTTACACTAAGAAGTAATGGTTTAAAACTTACACAACCATTTTCTGAACTTGGAACCCAAAGATCATCATCTTTAAGCATTTCACTGAGTACTTCTTGAGTCACAATTTCTTGTGGCATGTAAGGGACTTGTGGTAGTTGATATGGCATATCTTCTGCATATTGTTCTATTGCTTTATTTTGAACATTCATTGCTAAAAATCCTTATTGTGCTGCAATTTGTGAGTTCATAGTAGCAAAGAAAAAATACTTGATTACCCTATTTGGATTCACAATATCTATGAATATATGGCAAAGATATAGACTATAAATAACTTGTATAAGTTCTTAATAATACGGTAAAAGTATCTTAAAAATGGAGTCGGTATTATGGATAATTATAGACAAATGCTCGCATTTATTTGGGCATATGAGCATGGAAGTTTATCGGCTGCTGCACGTGTACACGACATGACTCCATCTGCTATGAGCAAAATGATCAGTCGTTTAGAGAGTCGTTTAAAAGTGAGATTAATTCAGAGAGGAACTCGTCAATTAACGCTAACTGAAGAAGGACAATTATATTTAGAAAGTGCACGTAAGGTTGTATCAGCTATGGCAGAAGCCGATGCTTTAGCAGAAAACTTTCCAGAACAAGTCAGTGGTATATTAAGAATAAAAACGATGCCTACCTTTGCACGGCATCAAATTTTACCGTGGCTACCTGAGTTTATTGAAAAATTTCCTAACTTACAGATCGACATTAAAATTGAATCTAGATATGTCGATGAGTTTGAAAAAGGAATAGATCTTGCAATTTATGGAGGAAAACTTCCCGATTCTTCTCGGGTTACGTCGCGTTTAGGTGCAAGTGAATGGGTGACCTGTGCATCACCTGAATATTTAGCTAAATATGGTATACCGAAAGAACCAAAAGATTTGTTAGATCATCGGTGTTTTCATTTTAGCTATTTTAATGATTGGAACTTGTGGGAATATGAAAATAAAGGTGAGCGTTTTAGCTTACCTATAAAACCCTTGGCTTCATTTTCACAAGGGGATTTTTTACGAGATTTGGCTTTGGATGGACAAGGCATTGTTCGACTGGCCGATTATAATGTGTCTAAATATATACAAAATGGCAAACTTGTTCCACTTTTAAGAGGTTATCGAATTCATGATTTAGAGCCTATTTATTTAATTTATCCAAATCGTAAATTTCTTAGTCCCCGTATTAAAACTTTTATGAATTTTTGGACTGAAAAGGTTCAATTAAACCCTTGGAATATTAAATAAAAAAACTCCCCATTTAGGGGAGTTTTTTAATGGAGTATTACTTGATTTGGTCTAATGGAATGCCTGTATTGTCTTTCCATCGGATAACAACAAAAAATGCGACTATACAAATAATGATGAGATAAGCACTAAACATCCAGCCACGATCTGTCGAATATAACCATGTGTTGATGTAAGATGCTGTACCGCCAAACAATGCAATAGCAAGAGACATAAAGAATCCCAACATTTTAGTACGATATTTAGTTGGTATTTGTTCTGACATCGTTGCTGCTTTACATGACATTAAGAAACCAATAAGTATTAAACCAATAGTCTGGGCAACAAATAAAGTCCATGGTTCATTGCTAATAATATTCCATAGAGGGAACATCACTAAAGCACAGCCCACATAAGTGATTAATGTTGTTTTTTTACGCCCTATATAGTCTGAAAGTAAGCCTTGGAATGGTAAACAAACAATATAAATGACCTGTGCACAGCAACTGACGAAAAAGGCCGATTTAGGGTCCATTCCTTGATAGGTAATTGCATAAATAGATACACATACAACCCATGTATAGAAAGTAATAGTTGAACCCGCTTCATATAAGAAAAGCCTAAAGCCTGTACGTAGGAATTTACCAGTACTCCAATTGATATCATCAGATTGAGCATCAGATTCAACATGGCTTTCAACCATATTACGTCGTAAGTAAATTGCAAAAAATGCAAGTAGCCCACCCATTACAAATGGAATTCGCCATGCCCATTCAAATACTTCTTCTGAAGTAAAGAAGACATTCAATGCTGCAAAAGATAAGGTTGCGAGTAATGTTCCAGCACCGTTTGCTACATATGAACTACTTGCCCATAAACCACGGCGGTTGTTTGGTGCAATTTCTGCAATATAGGCAAAGGATGTCGCCATTTCACCGCCATGAGCAAACCCTTGAATTAAGCGTGCGATGAGCAACATTAATGATGCCCAATATCCAATATTTGAGAAATTGGGTATGAGCGCGATCATAAAGCTAGCTATTGCCATAAGTACCATGGTCGTAAGCATAATATTCTTACGACCAAATTTATTTGCTAATGGTCCAAAAACAAATCCACCTAATGGCCTTGAAATAAAACCTACAGCAAAAACAGCTAAGGTATTTAATAGCGCAGAGGTAGGATCAGTTTTATCAAACAATGCTGTGGCAATGTAGACTGACGCAACTGCATAAATAGTCCAGTCATACCATTCAAGGAGGTTTCCGACTGTACTCGCAATTAACGATTTTTTCTTTGTTACGTGACTAACTTCTTGTTCTACTAAAATGCTAGTAGGTTGGGTTGTAATTGTTGTAGATATATTGTCCATATATTCACCCTAGATTTAACCATCTGAAGGAATTTCATTGACTAATCAATCCTAGATTAGTTGTTTGATCATAGAGCATAAAAAACACTAGAAGTGTGCTTATAATTCACATTAACTATGACTATTTAGAACAATAAAAAGCCCGCATTCGCGGGCTTTTTTTAACAATAAATTAAGCTTTTAACGCTGTAATTAACTTCTGATGTAAACCACCAAAACCGCCATTCGACATAATCACAACCGCATCGCCCTCACCTGCTTGACTAACGACAGTTTGAATAATGTCATCCAAAGTACGCGCAATTACAGCTTTATTCGGTGAAGCATCAATTACAGGTTGTAAGTCCCAATCTAAACCTTCAGGTTGGTACCAAATCACTTCATCCGCCAAACGAGCAGAATGCGCTAAACCATCTTTATGACTGCCCATGCGCATGGTATTAGAACGAGGCTCAATAATAGCCCAAAGTTTACGTTCGCCTAAACGCTTACGAGCACCTTCAAGTGTTGTATCAATTGCCGTTGGGTGATGCGCAAAGTCATCATAAACTTCAATACCACGTACAGTGCCTAAAAGCTCCATACGGCGTTTCACACCACCAAAATTAGACAATGCTTCACATGAAATTTCAATTGAAACGCCAACATGTTCTGCAGCAGCAATAGTCGCTAAAGCATTTGCAACACTATGTTGCCCTGTCATTGTCCACTTCACTTCGCCTTTTACAACGCCGTGTTGTAAAACTTTAAAGTGAGAACCATCGGCAGAGAGTTGTTCTGCATAAAGCTCAGATTTTTCATTCGCATCTAAGCTTGTACGGACAACAGGTGTCCAACAACCTTGTTCCAATACTTCATCAATATTGGTTTCAGTAATAGGCGCAATAATGCGACCTTTATTTGGAATAGTACGAACTAAATGATGGAATTGTTTTTGAATTGCCGCCAAGTCATCAAAGATATCGGCATGGTCAAATTCTAAGTTATTTAAAATGGCTGTTTTAGGATGGTAATGCACGAACTTAGAACGCTTGTCGAAGAATGCAGAATCGTATTCATCTGCTTCTACACAGAAATATTTACCACCACCTAAACGTGCACTTTCACTAAAACCTAAAGGTACACCACCAATTAAGAAACCTGGCTCTAAACCTGCTTGATCGAGCACCCAAGCCAACATTGTCGTTGTAGTGGTTTTACCATGTGTACCTGCAACACCAAGTACATGCTTGCCTTGCAATACATGATCTGCAAGGAATTGAGGACCTGAAATATACGGTAAACCTTCATTTAACATATATTCCACAGCATCAATACCACGTTTCATGGCATTACCGACAATCACTAAATCAGGATGAGGTTGTAAATGGCTACGGTCATAGCCTTGCATGAGTTTAATGCCTGCATTTTCTAACTGCGTAGACATAGGTGGATAAACGTTTTGATCTGAGCCCGTTACGGTGTGACCTAAATCACGTGCTAATAAAGCCAAAGAACCCATAAAGGTGCCACAGATACCTAAGATATGCAGATGCATACGTTTAACTCCACTTCTTTTTAAGACACATCACGTTGTTTTATGTGGTGTTGTCAGATTTATTCGATTTGTAAGCAACGATAGCAAGGCTATATCTGAAAAGATAGTTGAGAATTTACTTAGAATAAGAAATATTTGTAATTTTTAGCGACTTAAAATTTCTTCTGCATATTGATAGAGCGAGTTGGGCTGTTGTGCATTACAAATAAAATTAATGATTTCTTGCATAGGAGATATTGTATGAACTTGGTTTGTTAAAACAAGAGCAGCAAACGAAGGTACTGTAGTTCCAGAATGTAGTTGTTGAGTATTTTCAGTCCAATTTAAATTTTTATTTTGTTTTCTTAAGGTTTCACCTAAATAAGCGCCTACACTAAGAATAGTCGGCGTTAATTCACTCATTAATATTCCTTTTTCTGTCATAGATTTGGCATCTTGATTTTTTATTTGGAAGTAAAGGCGGACTTTAAGTAGATAATAATCTAGCTCTTTTAAACTCATTAATTCATAGTCGAGTGTAATTGAGCGAAGTACTTCAGAAAAAAGTAGATCATTTTGGTTTTGCTTTAATTGTTGAGAGAGTAAAGCTGCATCTTCATTGAATGGATTGCGTTTTTTTGAAGAGAACAGTTTTTTTAAAAAATTCATAATAATTTGTTGGTCTTATTTTTTTTAGCGTAAAAATAATATTAGATATTTTAGACCAATACTAGTTAAATTATATTTATCTAGAGCGGGTTTGCTGATCTTATGTTTATTCCATTATTACTTCTTATTCTTGCCAATTGTTTTATGACACTTGCATGGTATGGACATTTAAAATTTTTACCGCACGATGCTCCATTATGGCAGGCTATTTTGTTGAGTTGGTTTATTGCTTTATTTGAATATAGTTTAATGATTCCCGCAACAAAACTATTAGCACAACAAGGCTTAACTGTTGGGCACATGAAAATTACTCAAGAGGTAGTAACGCTTTTAGTGTTTGTACCTTTTATGATTTTTTTATTCAAACAACCCTTTAAGCTTGACTATATTTGGGCTGCTTTATGCTTGTGTGGTTGTGTTTATTTTGTATTCCGTAGTCAGTAGCAAAAAATAGCAATTTGCTACGCCCCTATTTTTATTTAATTTTTTGTAATTTTAATAAAAAAATAATAAAAATCATGCTTTGCATTGACCGTTAAATTTTATTGAGCCGAAAAATCAGTCTATAATATGGGGCTCTTATTAAAGCTTGGCTATAGTCGAGATTTAACTCTCTCACTTTATCTCTGGAAACATTGCAATGAATGCGGCCGCTTCACAAGACACTCCTCTCGTTGGAATTATCATGGGTTCTCAATCGGATTGGGCAACTCTAGAACACACTGCCAATATGCTTAAGCAGCTTGGTGTCCCTTTTGAAGCTGAGGTTGTCTCTGCACACCGTACTCCAGACCGTTTATTTGAATATGCTGAACAAGCACGTGATCGTGGTATTCAAGTCATTATTGCTGGTGCAGGTGGCGCAGCGCATTTGCCTGGTATGTGTGCGGCAAAAACAGATTTACCTGTACTTGGTGTACCTGTGAAATCATCTATTTTAAATGGCGTAGATTCATTGCTTTCAATTGTACAAATGCCAGCAGGTATTGCAGTTGGTACACTGGCAATTGGTCCTGCGGGTGCGACAAATGCAGCCATTATGGCAGCACAAATTTTAGGTCTTACACGCCCTGAAATTGCAAAAAATGTTGCAGATTTCCGTGCGGCACAGACTGAAAAAGTGGCAAGTAAAAATATTCCTGGTCAAATCTAAAGCCAAGCTTAATTAAGGAATTATTATCATGGATAAAACCATTGGTATTTTTGGTGGCGGTCAACTTGGTCGAATGATGGCACAGGCAGCATTGCCTTTAAATATTCAATGTACTTTCTTTGAAGCAAGTACAGATTGCCCTTCGGCAGCTTTAGGTCAAGTCATTTCGACTAAAGCTGAAAATGGATTACAACAATTCATTGCAAGTGCAGATGTATTTAGCCTTGAATTTGAAAATACACCATTGGCAGATGTTGATATTTTAACGCAAAACAAAGACATACATCCTCCACGTAAAGCCTTAGCAATAGCACAGCATCGTTTATCAGAAAAAGCATTGTTCGATGAATTGTCTATTCCTGTTGCACCATATAAAGCTGTTAATTCTGTAGAAAGTTTAAAGTCTGCGGTTATTGAGCTTGGCTTACCAATTGTACTTAAGACCTCGCGTGGCGGTTACGATGGTAAAGGTCAGTTTGTTTTACGCCGTGAAGATCAAATTGATCAAGCATGGGCTGAACTTGGTCCAGCAGGTGAATTGATTGCCGAAAGTTTTGTGACTTTCTCTCGTGAAGTATCAATTATTGCGGTGCGTGGTCAAAATGGTGATGTGAAAACATGGCCTTTGGCTGAGAACCATCATCATAATGGTATTTTGTCGCATTCGATTGTTCCTGCTCCAAATAGCACAGATTTACAGCCTGTGGCGCAAGACTACATTACTCGCTTACTTAATCATTTGAACTATGTAGGTGTGTTAACGCTTGAATTGTTTGTGACGGACAAAGGTCTGTATGCCAATGAAATGGCACCACGAGTACATAACTCTGGTCATTGGTCAATTGAAGGTGCGGTTTGCTCTCAATTTGAAAATCACATTCGTGCGGTTGCAGGTTTGCCTTTAGGCTCGACTGAAATTATTCGTCCAACGGTATTGGTGAATATTATTGGTCAGCATCCAAAAACCGAAGATGTACTTGCTTTAGAGGGAGCTCATCTTCACTTGTATAATAAAACTGAGCGTGAAGGCCGTAAAATTGGGCATATTACATTAATGCCAAATGATAGCGCTGAACTTACGACTTTATGTCGTAAGTTGGCGAAAATTTTACCGAATCCTCTCGCACTTAGCGAAGATATGAGCATTTAAACTCAAGTTTGAATGTTAAAAAAGCGGTCATGCAAATGACCGCTTTTTTTATGCGTGCAGTTCGGGCATGATTGCGCCTCTTTCGAAATGGATGCCATTTATCGGAAGATTATTGATCTAAAAATAAGCATTACATTAAAGTGATGTGTATAAAAAGAAAGCAAATGAAATTTGATGCTTATTTAAGTTGTTTTATAAAATAAACATTAAGTTTTGAGTTTGAATTCAAAGTTATGAATTTAAATTTTATAAAATGAATTCAAATGTCCTATTTTGAATTCAAAATGAGGAAAATGAATTTAAAAAATAATTTACTTTGAATTTAAAAGGCAGAAAAATGAATTTAAACATTGGTTTTGAATTTTAAAATCGTCTTTTGGGTAGTGTTGCTGCGCCTGCATTGTGGATAACTTATTTGTTTTGAATTTATATTTAAGGGAATTGAATTTAAAAGTGCGAATTTAAATTCAAATAATATCTAAGAATCACACTTTTAAATTCAAAAAACATTGAGTGATTGTTATTTTTGAATTTAAAAACAAAGAAAGCGCTGATTTTTAAATTTAAAAGTTCAAATATGAATTTAAAGTGGAGAAAAATGAATTTAAATTTACGATTTACTCATGTTCTTTCATCTTGTTAGTGGTATGTTTAGGTCATAATTTAAATTCAAAAATGCATCGGGATAATATGCGTAATATTGCTTTTCTTTTTGGTTCTGCTTTATTCCTCACAACGCAAGTTCAGGCTGAATTGATCATTAATGGTCAAACAGTTCCAGTGAATACGGCTGGGCAAAATACTTTGGCTTCTAATACGCCAAGTCCATTTCAAATCTGTATTTCAAAGTTAAAAAGTCAGGCAATCAATTCTGGCGTTTCTAGTTTTACCTTTGATCGTTATACGCAAAATTTAACGCCAGATTATTCCGTTATTGATAAATTGAATTATCAGCCAGAATTCTCTACGCCTATTTGGGATTATTTATCGGGTTTGGTTGATGTTGAACGTGTTGAGCTTGGGAAAATACAACTTCGCCAGAATCAAGATGTATTAAAGAAAGTTTCAGCGACTTATGGTGTGCCAGCCGAAACTGTTGTTGCTGTTTGGGGTGTTGAAAGTAACTATGGCAATATTTCTGGGAATTATGATCTATTGCAGGCTTTAGGTACTTTGAGTTGTGAAGGACGTAGACAAAGCTTTTTCCGTGGTGAGTTTTTTGCAGCCATGAGAATTCTCCAACGTGGTGACTTAACACAAGATCAACTAAAAGGCTCATGGGCAGGTGCGTTTGGTCATACGCAATTTATGCCATCTACTTATGAAGAACTTGCAGTAGATTTTGATGGTGATGGTCGACGTGATTTAGTTTCAAGTACAGCAGATGCTTTAGCCTCTACAGCAAACTTCTTGAAAAAAAGAGGATGGCAAACAGGGCAGCCATGGGGCTTTGAAGTTCAAATTCCAGAAGGAATGTCAATTTCTGGTGAGGGTCGTCGTAATAAAAAGCCATTATCTTCTTGGGTGGAAAGAGGTGTTGTACGAGCAGATGGTACGCCTTTAATTCAAGGTAATTTAACAGAACTTTCACAAGCAGGTTTAATGTCACCAGCTGGTGTAAATGGACCAACATTCTTAGTCTTTAAAAATTTTGATGCCATTTATAGTTATAACGCCGCTGAGAGTTATGCGCTTGCGATTGCACATTTATCTGACAGATTTCAAGGCTCTCATGGTTTTGTAAAAGATTGGCCAACAGATGATGCTGGTACATCAAGAAGAGAACGCCGTGAAATTCAGGCATATTTACTTAGCCGTGGTTATTCTATTGGCGAGGTAGATGGTTTAATTGGCGATAAAACGCGTCAGGCAATTCGTCAGGAGCAAGTACGTTTTGGTTTAAGCCCAACAGGTAGAGCAGGGCAATTAATTTTGCGTGCAATTCGTGATGAAAATGCAAAAAATATGATGAAATAGAAATATAAAAAAGGTCTGCATTTGCAGACCTTTTTTATTGTATGACAATGTTAAATTGTCGCATACGGATCAATTTTTACCGCTTCCAATAAGTCGAAAACAGCCGATGTGATATCAATGCTTAAATTACGATTATTGAAAATTTCATACGCTGTAATTGTAACGTCAGTATCGCTTGGGAGTAAGCGTTGTTCTTCTTCAATTAAGTCATTAATTGGTATAAGAGTTTGTTTAATTTCAAGGTGTAAGACATCTTTAAATTCGATGTTATCATCATCTAATTCAAGAAGTTGTTTATTGAAATAAGGCAATAAAATTGAATGAAGATATGGCTGAAGGTCAATAATATCAAATAGTTCAATATCACGTGTTTCTTCAATTGTACTGATATGGTCATTCACTTCTAAAATAATATGATAGTAACTCACAGTTTTTCCTCCAAGCAAACTATCCATACAATAGCATGAATCGCATTCATCAAGGGAAGATCGTTAGTTTCTCTTATTTTTAAAATAAATTTAAAGCCTTGAATAGTGTTAATAGAACGGTTTTAGGAATGTTATTGAATAAAAAGAGCCCTATTAAAATAGGGCTCTTTTGTATTAAAAATGCTTAATTTGAACTAAAAAATCAGGTGATTTTTTCAATAATACTAATGAAGAATTTGATTGAAATACTGTTTGAGATATCAATAATAAATCCACCAACCATCGGTACAATAAGGAAAGCTTTATGTGATGGTCCAAAGGTTTTTGTTACGGTTTGCATATTTGCAATGGCTGTAGGTGTTGCTCCCATACCAAAACCACAATGTCCGGCACTAATAACAACAGCATCATAATCTTTACCCATTAATTTAAAGGTAATAAAGCATGCGAATAAAGCCATAACAATTGTTTGTACAATAATGATTAAAAGTACAGGTCCTGCCATATTTGCCAATTGACTGAAGTTTAAAGACATAAGTGCAATTGCTAAATAAATAGAAAGAGATGTGCTACCAAGAACATCAATTGTTGGTTCAACCACTTCTTTTTTGAATAAATGATTAAGGATGTTACGTAAAAAGATACCTACAAATAAACACCATACAAAAGTAGGTAAGTAGAATGCGCTATCTTTGAGTAAATCGCCAAGATAACTTCCGACAACAATACAAGTAATGAGCATGAAAATAGTTTCGATAACATTTTTTGTATTAATTTCTCGTGTAACTTTTGGTGCTTCGAAAGCATTTTCAATCGTATTTTTTTGTTCTTCAGTTGTTTTAGGAACTTTTACTTTTTTAATAAGATGACGAGCAATTGGTCCACCCATTAAACCACCAATTACTAGACCTAATGTTGCACATGCCATTGCTAGCTCTAAAGCACCAGTGACACCATATTTTTGCTCTAGAATTGGTCCCCAAGCACCAGCATTACCATGCCCGCCAGAGAGCGTAATAGAACCTGCAATTAAGCCCATAAAAGGATCTTGGTTCAATAGCATAGCCATTGTAATACCCACAATATTTTGCGTAATAATGAGTATGGTTACAACGAAGATTAGAATTAGTAAGGGTTTTCCACCTTTGACTAGTTTTGTAAAGTCTGAGCTTAAACCAATTGCAGAGAAAAAAGTAATCATCAATAGGCTTTGCAATGATGTGTCAAATTTAAAGGTATAGCTTGTTGTTTTTTGGACAAAGAATAAGGCGATTGCAACGATAAATCCACCTACAACAGCTTCGGGGATGTGGTTGTTGCGTAAAAATTTTGAGTGCTTCACTGCAAGCATGCCGAGCGCTAATGCGACGCAAGCCATCAACAATGTGAGGTTTGTACTTACGATCATTTGTGTCCCTTTAAATGTTATAGATGGTGATACACCTAAAATTAGATTTTTCAGGTTCGTATTAATATCTATGGGTTTACATACTACTGATGAGTTACCAAGCTAATCTTAAATTCACTATTAATTTGTTCATATCTGAACGAATAGGTTCTTTAATTAGTTGCTGAAAATGACGCCAATTTACAAGGGTTTATTGACTTTAAGTAATGAATTCTAATAGATTACCTATAACCATAAGTTATGTGCACTATCATGAATCTCAGACACTTAGAAATGTTCTATGCAGTGATGCTTTTTGGATCGCTTACTGAAGCAGCATCTTCGCTATGTATATCACAGCCTGCGGCAAGTAAACTCCTCAAATATGCAGAGCAACGTCTTGGTTTTGCACTATTTAAGCGCGTAAAAGGAAAATTACAACCCACCAAAGAAGCTTACATTTTGTATGAAGAAATTAAGCCAATTTATGAAAAAATTAATGAGTTAAATAAGCTCACCAACAATTTGGCAAAGAATACACAAGGTCAAATTACATTGGGTTGTTTACCGAGTTTGGGGTTGAGTCTAATACCAAAGTTGACTGCGCAATTTTTAAAAAAATATCCAGGTGTTTTTGTAAATATCGGAACAGATCATACGCAAGCATTAGAACAAAAATTATTACAACGAGAAATTGATATAGCTGTAACATTTCAGCCGCATACTCAACATGGCATTATTGCAACGCCTATTTTAGAAATACCGCTCGTTTATATTGATTCTTATCCTGTTAGGTCTAGTCAAGATATTCACTCTATTGATGAAAGTAGATGGATTCAGCCAGATGCAGATTCATTAATGCAGGTGGTAAAACAATATAGAACATTTAATAAAAGTATTGTGAATGTCCAAACCTATTACATGGCAAGTGAATTGGTGCGGCAAGGTATAGGGTGCAGTATTACTGATATTTATACGGCAGCCTATTCATTACCTAAAGAGATGATTCATGAAATGAAACCTCGTATGTATACCACTATTTATATTCTTAGAAATGCCAATGTAAGTACCACGAAAGCAACAGAAGACTTTATTGAATTGATTAAATCTGAAATTGGATTAATTACACCAGCAGTTAACTAAAAGTTATGACCACTACCTAAAAACTCATTTGTTAAAGCATAGTTGATCTTCTTTAATGGATACGTTTTGGAATATATAGCATGGAACCATGAAAAAGCATGTAGCCGTAATTGGTGGTGGTGTAGTTGGATTAAGTACAGCCTATGCACTTATTAAAGCTGGTCATAAAGTTACAATCATTGAAGCCAAAGATCAGGTTGGTAGCCAAACAAGTTTTGCAAATGGCGGACAGTTAAGTTACCGCTATGTTGCACCATTGGCTGATGCAGGCGTTCCATTTCAAGCGCTTCAATGGCTTGGAAAAGCACACTCTCCATTAAATTTTAAATTAAATGCTTCACCATTTCAGTGGTCTTGGTTACTTCAATTTTTACTTGCGTGCAATCGAAAAGATAATATTACCAATGGTAATCATATTTTACGTTTATCACTTTTTAGTCAAAACATCATGTCTGAATGGCGTGATGAAATTGATGATTTTTGCTGGGTAAAATCAGGAAAAATGGTGATCCATCGTGATGAATACGCTTTTAAAAAAGCAGCTTCTGGCATAGATCCTGACGTGCAAAAGGTACTAAATCGTGATGAAACCATTGCACTTGAGCCATCATTAAAAGGTATTGCTTCAGAATTAGTCGGTTCTATTTATACTCCAGATGATGAAACAGCCGACTGCTATAAATTCTGTTTGGCTTTATATAAAGAGTTAGAGAAAAGCCAAGATTTTTCATGTTTATATGAACATGAGGTGGTAGATTTTATTGCTGAAAATAACAAAATTAAGGCAATTGAAACCAATAAAGGTCGTTTAGAAGCAGATGACTTTGTGGTTGCTGCGGGTAATGGCAGTACATCTCTATTTAATATGGTTGGAATTTCTGTACCAGTTTATCCGTTAAAGGGTTATAGCTTAACGCTCCCATTCCCTGAACATGACAACGTTGTGCCAAATATGAGCGTAACGGATTATGCTAATAAAATTGTATATGCAAAATTAGGCGATCAATTGCGTATTGCTGCTATGGTGGATATTGGCTATCAAGATGTTTATATCCGTCAAGAGCGTATGGACGCTTTAAAAGAAACGGTGAGAAAAACATTCCCAGATTTGGCAGGGGTAGATATTGCTCAAGAGTGGAGTGGCTTGCGCCCATCTACACCAAAAGGTCCACCAATTTTAGGCGCTACAAAATACGCAAACTTATGGTCAAATGTTGGTCAAGGTAGCTTGGGTTTCACGCTAGCAGCGGGTAGTGCAATGGTGATTACTGGTTTAATTAGCCAATCAAAATCGCCAATTGCTTTAGATGGTTTATCTTTGGAGAAATAAAATGAGTAATGATATTCAACGTATTGGTGCAAATGCACGTTTAGCTGGTTGTGTAGTTCATAACGGCTTGGTTTATGTTTCTGGTCAAGTTCCAACAACTTTAGATGCAGATGCAAAACAACAAACCTTAGAAGTTTTAGCGAAAATTGATGCTTTGTTGGAACAAGCGGGTAGTGATAAAAGCCGTATTTTAACAGCTCAAATTTGGATTAAAAATATTGCTGAAGATTTCACAGCATTTAATGAGTGTTGGGAAGCTTGGTTGCCTGAAGGTGCCGCACCTGCACGTGCCGCTTTACAAGCAGATTTAGCACGTCCTCAAGTATTGGTAGAAGTGATGCTTACAGCAGCAGTAAAATAATTTAAAGTTCCTCTTTATAGCCAACATTCGTGTTGGCTTTTTTTATTCATAATTACGATATTTAAAAAGTGCTAAATCGGCAGGTAATAATCTAAAATTTTGTTGTTCTTGATCTTTCATCATCGGGTGCATTAGTCCTTTAGGATCTTCATGATGTTTTAAACCCAAGGCATGACCAAATTCATGTGCAAGAGTTAAGCGTAAATCATCTTCAGATTGAAACTCAAAAATATTGATATTTCGACCATCAAAATTTCCTTTATCAAATAAATAGGGTTTAAACCTTTGGTTGAAATGTTGAATGGAAAGATTGATATTTTGATTCATGTGATTGAGTTCATTCACGTGTTGATTAAGAACATTAATTTTTTGGTTATACCCTTCAATTTCAAACTTTAAGATGTCCATTTGATGTGCAAGATATTGTTTTTGTTGGGCAAAGGCTTCTCTTTGTGCCACATTAGCACCACCATTTTGATTAATCTGTGCAATTTGTTCGTTGTAATATTGAACTTGGTTGTCGTACTCAATTTTTTTGGCATTGAGTAAGGTGTTGTAGCGGTCTATATCTTTACGAAAGGCTTCAACTTCTTGTTTCTTATTTGCCCATTGCGCTTGATTGGCTTCAATATTTTTTTCAGAAGAAGAGCGAGCAGTGCTTTCTGCTTGGCGCTCATCGTAGTGAAAATTTATCGTTAGTTTTGCCTGAGGATCATAAACAAAAAAATCTTTTCCTGTGCCATTTTTCCAAATTTCAGTTGCTTCTTGGCTAAGCTGAATGGCTTTTTCATGACTAATATTAAATCTAGGATCAATTTCTGAAATCTTATACCTGAGTCGAGAGTCTGTAGGGTGTAAAACTCTATCAATTGGGCTATTTAATATCACGTGAGGGTATTTTTTATTTTGAATAATAAAATAGAAAAAAATGAGACTGAAAAAAATCAGAACATAAATACGCATTTTAAAAATCAAAGAGTTATTTGAAGAATAATGTAGCTTAATTAGATGAATTTGAGAATAAAAAAACCGCGCTTTCGCGCGGTCTTTTATTAAAGTGACAAATTATTTTTTGTCGTCTTTAACTTCTTTGAACTCAGCATCTACAACGCCATCATCAGCTTTTTGAGCTTCGCCACCGAATGCATTTGGATCAAAACCTTCAGCACCGCCTTGACCTTGTGCTGCTTCATAAGCACGTTGGCTAATAGGCATGATAATGTTTTGAAGCGCTTCAGTTTTCGCTTTAATGTCTTCTACATCATTTTCTTTTGTAGAAGCTTCAAGTTCAGCTACAGCAGTTTCGATTGCAGTTTTTTCGTCTGCAGTTACTTGCTCGCCAAGATCTTTAACTGCTTTTTGAGCAGAAGATACAAGCGCATCAGCTTCGTTACGTGCTTTCGCTAATTCTTCGAATTTACGATCTTCTTCAGCATTCGCTTCAGCATCTTTAATCATCGCTTCGATTTCAGCATCAGACAAACCTGAGTTTGCTTTAATCTGGATCGATTGCTCTTTACCAGTGCTCTTGTCTTTTGCAGATACTTTCAAGATACCATCAGCGTTGATATCGAAAGATACTTCAATTTGTGGCACACCACGTGGAGCAGGTGGGATATCGCCTAATTGGAAGTTACCTAACAATTTGTTTTGCTGAGCCATTTTACGTTCACCTTGGAACACAGAAATGTCTACAGCAGGTTGGTTGTCAGCAGCAGTTGAGAATACTTGAGATTTCTTCGCAGGAATCGTCGTGTTTTTCTCAATAATTGCAGTTAACACGCCACCCATAGTTTCGATACCAAGAGTAAGCGGCGTTACGTCAAGAAGAAGTACGTCAGTTTTGTCACCTGAAAGTACAGCACCTTGAATCGCAGCACCCATTGCTACAGCTTCATCAGGGTTCACGTCTTTACGTGGTTCTTTACCGAAGAATTCTTGAACCTTCTGTTGAACCATTGGCATACGTGATTGACCACCAACCAAAATTACGTCAGAGATGTCAGAAGTCGAAAGACCAGCATCTTTAAGGGCAATGCGGCAAGGCTCAATTGTACGAGCAACTAAATCAGCAACTAAACCTTCTAATTTTGCACGTGTTACGTTGATCACTAAGTGTTTAGGACCAGTCGCATCGGCAGTGATGTACGGAAGGTTGATTTCAGTTGCGTTAGAAGAAGAAAGCTCGATTTTCGCTTTTTCAGCCGCTTCTTTTAAACGTTGAAGTGCAAGAGGATCTTGTTTCAAGTTTACGCTTTGCTCTTTCTTGAATTCTTCTACAAGGAATTCAATTAATGCGTTATCGAAGTCTTCACCACCAAGGAATGTGTCACCGTTTGTAGATAACACTTCAATTTGTTGGTCGCCATCAAGGTCAGCAATTTCAATGATTGATACGTCGAATGTACCACCACCAAGATCGTATACAGCGATTTTACGGTCGCCTTCTTTCTTGTCCATACCAAACGCAAGTGCAGCAGCAGTTGGTTCGTTGATGATACGTTTAACTTCTAAACCTGCAATTTTACCCGCATCTTTAGTTGCTTGACGTTGTGCATCGTTGAAGTAAGCAGGAACAGTAATAACTGCTTCAGTTACTGCTTCACCTAAGTAATCTTCAGCTGTTTTCTTCATCTTTTTCAAGATTTCAGCAGAGATTTGTTGTGGAGCAAGTTTCTTATCGTTTACATCAACCCAAGCATCGCCATTGTCTGCTTTGATGATTTTGTAAGGTACAAGACCAATATCTTTTTGAACTGCTTGATCTTGATACTTACGACCAATTAAACGCTTGATTGCGAATAATGTGTTTTTAGGGTTAGTTACTGCTTGACGTTTAGCAGATTGACCAACAAGAATTTCGCCATCTTTATACGCAATAATAGATGGAGTTGTGCGTGCACCTTCAGCGTTTTCAATTACTTTAACTGTGTCGCCTTCAAGTACTGCTACGCAAGAGTTTGTAGTACCTAAGTCAATACCAATGATTTTAGCCATTTGGATGTTTCCTCTGAATTTCTTTTACAATGTTTTCGCTTGTTATCCGATATGAGAGCCGTTCAATTTTTTTCAAGTATTTTTTTCAAAAAAAATTAAAAAAACTCCCGAATTTTTAGGTCTTATGCGCCAACTAATACCATTGCTGGGCGTAATAAACGACCTTTTAAGGTGTAGCCTTTTTGCAGTACAGTACCAATTTCATTTGCTTTTGCTTCAGGTGAAATGCCGACTGCTTGATGGAAGTCTGCATTAAAGCCATTAGCTGTATCTACAATCACAACACCAAACTTTTCTAAAGTTGTAAGGAGTGATTTAAGCGTAAGCTCTACACCTTCAGATAAACCAGATTTTTCTTCGCCTGCCGCAGCAATGGCGCGTTCTAGGTTATCTACAGAATCTAATAATTCTTTAGCGAATTTCTCAAGCACAGTATCTTTATGCTTTTCAGATTCACGTTGAATACGTTCAACACTTTTTTGCGCTTCGTAAACTGCATTTGCAGTACGTGCTTTTTCAAGTTTTAAGCTTTCTTCTAAGTTGGTGATTTGAGCTTGTAAATCTTCAACTGAAACTTCAGCTTGCTCATTTTCAGCTTGAGTTTGCTGTTCTGCTTGCTCTTGTTGAAGTTCTTGAGCTTCTTGATTTTGATCAGTCGCCATTGATTTACTCCGTTTAAATGGGTTCTTAAACATGTACAGTCCTTTTTAGGCGTCAGATTGAACTCTGTTCCTACTGAACGGCCATGCGTTTGTTAAATGTCATGATTAATACAGAAATCGGGGCGAGCTAGAAAAATTCAAGCGATATGAATAATTAAATTTTTTAATTTTCTAAATTTTAACTATTTTTGAGATGATTAATCACAAAGGTAATAAATTCTTGTGTCTTTTTAGGCAGATGTCGACGAGAGGAATACACAGCAGAAAGCATCATTTGTGGGGCTTCATAATCCGTTAGTAGGGAAGTTAATGTTTTATTTTCTAAATCTTCTTTCACTATTGCGTACGGTAGCATGGCAATGCCCATTTTGTTTCGACACATTAGATACAATGCATGCGCGTCATTACTTTGAGCAACAATATTAATAGGATAGTTTTGAGGTTCTTTTTGCTGTGTGGAAAGTGTCCATGTGTTTTGCATGTTGTGATGGCTAATACACTGATATTGAATAAGCTGATCTGGGTGTGTAATTTGCGGTAAAGCTTGTAAATATTCAGGATGAGCACACAAGACAGAATGAATTTGCAGTAAAGGTCGTGCAATTAAACTATCTGAAACTTTTGCTGTAATTCGAAAAGCAACATCAATTTGAGATTCTACTAAATCTAAGGTTTCTTCTGTAATTAAAATATCAAATTGTATATTTGAGTAGCATTGCTGGAATTTTTGAATTGCTTCGGATAAACCATTTTCTAAAATAAATAAGCCACAGGTTAAACGAATTGTACCTGTATATTGTTCTTCTAATGAAAGCTCTTTAAGAAGTTGTTGCTGTTGCAAAATATTTTGACAATATAGAAGTGCCTTTTCACCTGCGCTGGTTAAGGAAATATTTCGAGTACTTCGATGAAATAAACGTGTTGAAAAGTGGTTTTCTAAATGTTCTAAATATCGAGAAACCATTGCGCGTGAATAACCCAATTGATCTGCTGCTTTGGTTAAACTGCCATTTTTTTCAATACATACAAAAACTTGTATTGCTTTTAATGTGTCCATAATGATTCTTATTGTTGCAATTTATGCAATAGTCTATCTTAAAAAAGCGTATTTATTGAACATGATCTGTAATTTAAAGTATGTTTATTAAATATAGAGATCGACAAAAAATGAAATCTTTAAAAACAACAGCAATAGCCTTAACAACGCTTGCATTTGGTATTCAAATGGCAATGGCACAAGATCTAAAAATCAAAAATTATATTGCTGCTCCCGAACACTTTGGTGTGACTTCAACGCTCATTGAAGGGGATAAAGATGCTATTTTAGTCAATGCACAATTTTCAAAATCTGAAGCATTGCGTATTGCTGCGGATATTCTAGATTCAGGTAAAAATTTAAAAACAATTTTTGTTAGTTATGGTGATCCAGACTTTTACTTTGCTTTAGATGTATTTAAAACATATTTTCCTAATGTTCAAATTGTTGCAACACCTGAAACAGTGAAACATATTCAGTCTACTTATAATTTGAAAATGGACTACTGGGCACCACAAATGGGTGCAAATGCACCAAGTAAAATTTATGTACCAGAAATTTATACGGCTAAAACATTAAAACTTGAAGATGCTAATATTGAAATTAAAGGCAAAAATGAACTGACTTATTTGTGGATTCCACAACAAAAAGCAGTTGTGGGAGGTATTCCTGTAACTTCAGGCTCTCATTTGTGGATGGCAGATTCTGCAACAAAACAAGATCGTGAAACCGTAGCAATAACATTAAAAGATATCAAAAAGCTGAATCCTGAAATTATTGTTCCTGCACATACATTGGTAAATGCCCCTCAAAACTTAGCAGCTGTGAATTTTTCATTGGATTATTTAGCTCAATATGAAAAAGCTGTGAAATCATCAAAAAATTCAGCGGAACTCATTGCCCAAATGAAACAGAAATATCCTGAATTGGCAGGCGATTCAAATCTTGAGCTAGGTGCAAAAGTAGTAAAAGGTGAAATGAAGTGGCCTTAAATTTTTGATTATCAAAAGAAAGGTAGATATTGATCGTAATAGTTAATAAATATAATGAAATATATCGTTTTTACGGAATGATTTTTCATCGTTATTATGTATCACAGATACAGTAACTATATTTTGAAGAGAGAGCTGAGTATAGTTGCTGTAACCAAATAACAGTTTTAGCTGATCATCTTTATGGTCAGTTTTTTTTTAAACATATATTAATAGTTAAAAGATATTAAGAGTTATAAATTATATATTTCTAATTTCCTCTAAAATTGCATATTATTTGTTCAGATACATAGCGCTGTATGTTTCTTCTTTTATTTCTTTTTCAAGGCTTACCCCTCCTATGGGTGAGCCTTTTTTTATACTTTTACATGAACGCACTTTATTGTTGAGAAATAGAAAGTGCTGACATGAACGTTGATCTCTCCCAAAAATAACCCTGAAGATAATTTTTATCTTCAGGGTTATTTTATTTGGGCTTTAAAGCTTTTAGTTATTATTTTCTTGGAATCTCATTTTTATTGTGACGATATAAGCTGTTTAGTTGATGTGTAGGTGATATAAATACATAAAAGCTGTGTCTTAAAGGTGATAGTTTTGTCTATTTATTCAAGAATAAAAAATAAAATGGAAAAGGGGCAGGGTTTTGCAGCAAGACTCTTAAATAAAGTTCCTAGCAATATTCAAAATACTCTAGCCAAAGCATTATCGTATCCTTATCAATATCCAAATCTTGATCCTTTTATAAAAAGTATGATGGCGGCTCAGCTTAAACAAGGAAAGATTGGTTTCATTGGTGAAGATGTTGAAGCTTCAAGGATGGCTTTTGAATCACAAATGTATTCAATTGCTACTCAGCCAACGTTTGTTAAACAGGTAGAAACAATTCAACTTCCTTTAACAGGTGGAGAGATACAAGCTCGACATTATCATCCTGCACCAAATCAAAAGTTGCCACTTATTATTTTTTATCATGGGGGTGGTTTTGTTGTAGGAAGTATAAATACACACGATGAAGCTTGTCGATTATTAGCAGTCCATGCAAATGCTCAAGTTATAAGTGTGAATTATCCACTTGCACCAGAAGCGAGTCCTAAGCAATTAATTCAAAGTTGTGAAGAAGCATTGATTTGGATTTATGAAAATAAAGCTCGTTTTAACATATTAAATAATCGCATTGCTGTTGCAGGTGATAGTGCGGGTGGAAATATAGCGACAGTTGTCGCTCAAAGAACAAAACTTGAAGCCTATGCACCAGAAGCACAACTTCTTATTTATCCAACGGTAGATTTTAAAAACCGTCAACCATCATTTTTTGCTTATAAAGAGGGTTTAGTTTTAACGGAGTCAGATATTGAACATGTTACTCAATTTTATGTAGAACAACATGGTTTTGAATTGGATGATCCTTTGGTTTCTCCTATTCATGGAGATGTAAGTAATATTGCACCAGCTTACATATTTTCAGCAGGGCATGATGTTTTACATGATGAAGCGATAATCTATGTTCATAAGTTGCAGCAAAAAGGTATAAATGTTGCATATATGGATTATCAAGACCAAACACATGGTTTTATAAATTTAACATTTATCTCTACACGAGCGAAAAACATTACTATTGAGATTGCGAAAAACTTTAGATGGTTTTGGGATCAACAACAGAAACTATAAATTGCTCAAAAGTTGTTCCACGTGAAACAGCGATTAAACAAAATAATTTATTCATTACATCGTTTGTTTAAAGGGAGCGAATCTAGGGATCTTTGACTTATTATTTTTCTAGTCTAAAAGTAGAAATATATGCTTCTGTTATTATAGCGTAAACTTTCAACAAATTTAGTATTTAAAAGCAGATGTATTACTACAAATGCGCATGATGCGTTATGAATGGAATAGATCTGAGGATATAGGTATCAAATGTTAAAGCAAATTATTCTGGCGATGACAATGGGTGTCGCAAGTATTGGCGTAATGGCAGCAAATACTATTATAGAAATGAAAACATCTTTAGGCGTTATAGAGATTGAGCTTTATGACGATAAAGCACCTGTCACAGTAGAAAACTTTAACCACTATATAAAGAGTGACTTTTATAACGGAACTATTTTCCATCGCGTAATTCCTGAATTTATGATTCAGGGTGGTGGAATGACTAAAGACCTCCAGGAAAAAGAAACAGCAAATACAATTTTGAATGAATCTAGCAATGGCTTATTGAATGAGCGTGGCACTATTGCTATGGCACGCCGTAATGATGCAAATTCAGCATCAAGTCAATTCTTCATTAATTTAAAAGATAATGACTTTTTAAACAAATCAGCACGAAATCCAGGATATGCCGTCTTCGGTAAGGTAACGAAAGGGATGGACATTGTAGATAAAATCTCAAAAGTGCCTACCCAGAATAAGCTATCTCATCAAGATGTTCCTGTAAAATCTGTTGAAATTATCAATATGCAGATAAAAGCACCAACAAATTAAAAAATGCATATAAAAATGTGTTTTAATTAAAATTTAATATTTGTGTGAAATATTAATGGGTTAGCTTAGGTTTTGTGTATTTTTGATTCAAAATGGTGCGTAAAAATACAACACTCGTTAAAACAAGAGGTTAAAAGCGCTTGCACGTGTAGGAAATTGCCCTATAATGAGCCCATACCGACGAGATAGACGGAAACGAACGAAGCACGAAGTGCTGAGTTGTTAAGTTTATCGAAGTTCAGCTTCTAGCACTGACGAGGTGTTAGAAAGATCATTAAGAGATTATGAAGAACAACTTGTGTGGATTTTTACTGGTTGATCAATCGAAATTATTTTCATTGATTTAATGGTAGAAATTACTCGAAGTTTATTTGAGAAATATTTGTCAGAAAATTGATGAGCCAAGATTGGTACCCTTTAAAGGTACTACTGATTTTAAACTGAAGAGTTTGATCATGGCTCAGATTGAACGCTGGCGGCAGGCTTAACACATGCAAGTCGAGCGGGAATAGGTAGCTTGCTACTGATTTCTAGCGGCGGACGGGTGAGTAATGCTTAGGAATCTGCCTATTAGTGGGGGACAACAGTTGGAAACGGCTGCTAATACCGCATACGCCCTACGGGGGAAAGCAGGGGATCTTCGGACCTTGCGCTAATAGATGAGCCTAAGTCAGATTAGCTAGTTGGTGGGGTAAAGGCCTACCAAGGCGACGATCTGTAGCGGGTCTGAGAGGATGATCCGCCACACTGGGACTGAGACACGGCCCAGACTCCTACGGGAGGCAGCAGTGGGGAATATTGGACAATGGGGGGAACCCTGATCCAGCCATGCCGCGTGTGTGAAGAAGGCCTTTTGGTTGTAAAGCACTTTAAGCGAGGAGGAGGAGCTCTAGATTAATACTCTAGATGCTTGGACGTTACTCGCAGAATAAGCACCGGCTAACTCTGTGCCAGCAGCCGCGGTAATACAGAGGGTGCGAGCGTTAATCGGATTTACTGGGCGTAAAGCGTACGTAGGCGGCTTTTTAAGTCGGATGTGAAATCCCTGAGCTTAACTTAGGAATTGCATTCGATACTGGGAAGCTAGAGTATGGGAGAGGATGGTAGAATTCCAGGTGTAGCGGTGAAATGCGTAGAGATCTGGAGGAATACCGATGGCGAAGGCAGCCATCTGGCCTAATACTGACGCTGAGGTACGAAAGCATGGGGAGCAAACAGGATTAGATACCCTGGTAGTCCATGCCGTAAACGATGTCTACTAGCCGTTGGGGCCTTTGAGGCTTTAGTGGCGCAGCTAACGCGATAAGTAGACCGCCTGGGGAGTACGGTCGCAAGACTAAAACTCAAATGAATTGACGGGGGCCCGCACAAGCGGTGGAGCATGTGGTTTAATTCGATGCAACGCGAAGAACCTTACCTGGTCTTGACATAGTAAGAACTTTCCAGAGATGGATTGGTGCCTTCGGGAGCTTACATACAGGTGCTGCATGGCTGTCGTCAGCTCGTGTCGTGAGATGTTGGGTTAAGTCCCGCAACGAGCGCAACCCTTTTCCTTATTTGCCAGCACTTCGGGTGGGAACTTTAAGGATACTGCCAGTGACAAACTGGAGGAAGGCGGGGACGACGTCAAGTCATCATGGCCCTTACGACCAGGGCTACACACGTGCTACAATGGTCGGTACAAAGGGTTGCTACCTCGCGAGAGGATGCTAATCTCAAAAAGCCGATCGTAGTCCGGATCGCAGTCTGCAACTCGACTGCGTGAAGTCGGAATCGCTAGTAATCGCGGATCAGAATGCCGCGGTGAATACGTTCCCGGGCCTTGTACACACCGCCCGTCACACCATGGGAGTTTGTTGCACCAGAAGTAGGTAGTCTAACCGCAAGGAGGACGCTTACCACGGTGTGGCCGACGACTGGGGTGAAGTCGTAACAAGGTAGCCGTAGGGGAACCTGCGGCTGGATCACCTCCTTAACGAAAGATTGACGATTGGTAAGAATCCACAACAAGTTGTTCTTCATGAAGATGTATCTGAGGGTCTGTAGCTCAGTTGGTTAGAGCACACGCTTGATAAGCGTGGGGTCACAAGTTCAAGTCTTGTCAGACCCACCAAATCTGATTACCTAAGCAATTAGTACAGAACACAGAGACATCGAATCTATATGATAAGCTGGGGACTTAGCTTAGTTGGTAGAGCGCCTGCTTTGCACGCAGGAGGTCAGGAGTTCGACTCTCCTAGTCTCCACCATACATTAAAATAAGTTGCTAGATTATAGAATTTAGTAAAAGAGATCGAAGATCTTGTTTATTAAGTTCTGTGATTTATCACAGCGTCTAGACCTGACGAAGGCTAGATTAATCATTAACAGAATATATTTGAGTTGAAATAATTTGTTCAT
>NZ_JCAKNA010000017.1:0-58048 GCF_059515885.1 Acinetobacter sp. FY683
GCTTTGTATTTACACAAATCGCATAAAAAACTTTCTTTTAAATAAATTAATTCATTCTTTATTTTTATATTTTAAATATGAAAAAATTATAAGTGAAAATATTTAAATTTTTAAATATCAGTATTTTATATTTATTTTGATGGTGTTTTTTGTAGTGTAATTAAAATTATAAAGTCGAAAGATAGAATTCTTTATCTATATTGCAGAAAAAGCTAATTTTTAAACTTGACAAGACTAGTTTAAACAACAAAAATGCAGTCTAGTTTTACATGCCTTAAATCGATCACCCTTCGAATAAGTGTCATTTCATGCAATGGACAACTTCTCTAGCCGAGAAGCTGAACAAAATGAAAAAAATGTGTTTATCCCAACATGTTTTAGATCTCGTATTGCACAAACAATAATCAGATCAGAAATTTTTCCTATTGCCATGAAAACTATGAAATATGTGTGCTATAACAGTGCAGACAATTAATGAATTAAACATTGCAAATGCCTCCCATTCTGCAATGAAAAAAGATTAGGGTGAATTACGTTGGAACTTTTATCTGGTGGTGAAATGCTCGTTCGCGCTTTGGCGGACGAAGGCGTTGAGCATGTATTTGGGTACCCAGGCGGCGCGGTTTTACATATTTATGACGCGTTCTTTCAACAAGAAAAAATCAATCATTACTTAGTACGCCACGAGCAAGCTGCTGGTCATATGGCAGATGCATACTCGCGTGTTACGGGTAAAACTGGTGTGGTTCTTGTGACTTCAGGCCCAGGCGCAACAAATACAGTAACCCCAATTGCAACAGCTTACATGGACTCAATCCCAATGGTGATTTTGTCTGGTCAAGTTGCATCACATCTTATTGGTGAAGATGCATTCCAAGAAACAGATATGGTGGGTATTTCACGCCCAATCGTAAAACATAGTTTCCAAGTGCGTCACGCAAGTGAAATTCCTGCAATTATTAAAAAAGCATTTTATATCGCATCTTCAGGTCGTCCAGGTCCTGTAGTTGTTGATATTCCAAAAGATGTGACAAATCCTGCTGAAAAATTTGCTTACGAATACCCTGAAAAAGTGAAGATGCGTTCGTATCAACCACCACATCGTGGTCACTCAGGTCAAATCCGTAAGGCAATTGATGAGCTTTTACATGCTAAACGACCTGTAATTTATTCAGGTGGTGGTGTTGTACAAGGCAATGCTTCTGAACAATTGACAGAACTTGCTCATGTACTTGGTTTTCCAGTAACAAATACCTTAATGGGCTTGGGTGCATTCCCTGGTGATGACCCTCAGTTTGTGGGTATGTTGGGTATGCATGGTACTTATGAAGCCAATATGACCATGCATAATGCAGACGTAATTTTAGCAATTGGCGCGCGTTTCGATGACCGCGTAACAAACAATCCTGCTAAGTTCTGTCCTAATGCCAAAATTATTCACATTGATATCGACCCAGCTGCGATTTCAAAAACCATTATGGCGCACATTCCTATTGTAGGCGCGGTAGAGCCAGTTCTTACTGAAATGTTGGCTCAGTTGAAACAATTGAATGTTTCAAAACCAAACCCTGAGGCAATTGCAGCTTGGTGGTCACAAATTAATGAATGGCGCAAAGTCCACGGCTTAAGATATACAGATCTTCCGAATGGTGAAATGCGTCCACAGCAAGTTGTAGCTGCACTCGATAAAGTAACAAATGGTGAAGCCATTATTACTTCTGATGTTGGTCAACACCAAATGTTTGGCGCGCTTTACTACCGTTACAAACGTCCACGTCAATGGATCAACTCTGGTGGCTTAGGCACAATGGGTGTTGGTTTGCCGTATGCAATGGCTGCAAAACTTGCATTCCCAGATCAACAAGTGGTTTGTATTACGGGTGAAGCGTCTATTCAGATGTGTATCCAAGAACTTTCTACATGTAAGCAATATGGCTTAAATGTAAAAATCTTATGCTTGAATAACCGTGCATTGGGTATGGTTAAACAATGGCAAGACATGAACTACGAAGGTCGTCATTCAAGTTCTTATGTTGAATCGTTACCTGACTTTTCAAAGCTTATGGAAGCTTATGGTCATGTGGGTATTCAAATTGATCATGCAGATGAACTTGAATCTAAGCTTGCTGAAGCGATGGCAATTAACGACAAATGTGTGTTCATTAATGTAATGGTTAACCGTACTGAACATGTATATCCAATGTTAATTGCGGGTCAATCTTTGGAAGATATGTGGTTAGCTAAAGGGGAGCGTACGAAATGAGACATATAATTTCTGTACTCGTTGAAAACGAATCTGGTGCGCTTTCTCGTTTGGTTGGTTTGTTTTCTCAACGTGGTTATAACATTGAGACTTTAAACGTAGCACCAACAGAAGACCCAACACTTTCGCGTTTAACACTCACAACCTATGGTGATGATCATAAGATCGAACAAATCACTAAGCAATTGAACAAACTTGTTGAAGTTGTAAAGGTTGTAGATTTATCTGAAGGTGCACACATTGAGCGTGAACTTATGCTCATTAAAGTAAAAGCTTTGGGTGCTGCACGTGATGAAATTAAACGCACAGCAGATATTTTCCGTGCACAAGTAGTAGATGTAACACCAACCACGTACACCATTCAAATTGCGGGTACAACTGAAAAAGTAGATGGTTTTATTGATGCGTTAGCAGAAAACACCATTTTGGAAGTTGTGCGCTCAGGTGTATCGGGTATCGCACGTGGCGAAAAAGTTTTAAGTATTTAATTTTTAATTAACAAATTCTCTCTCCTGAAAGGGAGAGAACTGAACCAAGTGAATACAAATATCTCAAGGTTCTGTTAAAGGAAGCAAAAAGCATTTAAGCGGAGACAGCAATGCAAATTTTTTATGATAAAGACACAGACTTATCTATCATCCAAGGCAAAAAAGTAGCAATTATTGGTTACGGTTCACAAGGTCACGCTCACGCGCTTAACCTTAAAGATTCTGGCGTAGACGTAACTGTAGGCTTACGTGCTAACTCTACTTCTTGGAAAAAAGCTGAAAATTCTGGTCTTAAAGTTGCTGAAGTTGCTGCTGCTGTAGCGCAAGCTGACGTAGTTATGATCTTAACTCCGGATGAATTCCAATCTCAACTTTACCGTGACGAAATTGAGCCAAACATCAAGCAAGGCGCTACTTTAGCATTTGCTCATGGTTTCTCTATTCTTTACAACCAAGTTGTTCCACGCGCTGACTTAGACGTAATCATGGTTGCTCCAAAAGCTCCTGGTCACACAGTACGTTCTGAATACCAACGTGGTTCAGGTGTTCCTGACTTAATCGCTATTCACCAAGATGCTTCTGGTAATGCACGTAACGTAGCACTTTCTTATGCTTCAGGCGTTGGTGGTGGTCGTACTGGTATCATCGAAACTTCTTTCCGTGAAGAAACTGAAACTGACCTTTTTGGTGAGCAAGCAGTTCTTTGTGGTGGTGCTGTAGAATTAGTTAAAATGGGCTTCGAAACTTTAGTTGAAGCTGGTTATGCTCCAGAAATGGCTTACTTCGAATGTCTACACGAACTTAAATTGATCGTTGACTTAATGTTCGAAGGTGGTATCGCGGACATGAACTATTCAGTATCTAACAATGCTGAATATGGCGAATATGTAACGGGTACTGAAGTAATTAACGAACAATCTCGTGAAGCTATGCGTAATGCACTTAAACGTATTCAATCTGGCGAATACGCGAAAATGTTCATTAGCGAAGGTGCTTTAAACTATCCTTCTATGACTGCTCGTCGTCGTCAAAATGCTGCTCATGGTATCGAAGTAACTGGTAACAAGTTACGTGCGATGATGCCTTGGATTCAAGCAAACAAAATCGTAGACAAAGAAAAGAACTAAGTTCTAGTTTCTAAGTCAAAAAGCCCTTGTTTTTAACAGGGGCTTTTTTATATCTTAATTAACGTAGTAGCAAAGATACGTGCCTTAAGAGAAATAAAGCAGTGCTTTATTTCCTTGCACTTCGTACAAAACAGTGTTTTATACTCGTTCATACTTTGGATTCAAGTAAACAAAATCGTTGATAAAGCAAAGAACTAAGTTCTTTATTTAGCAGATTTTTATGCTATAAAAAGCCCTGTGTAAGCGGGGTTTTTTTATTGGGTAAGAATAATGATTTTGTATAAATATATGAGTTTTAGTGATGCGCTTTTAACATTAGAAAATGGAACAATTGCTTTCTCTCATTTGGAGGATTTTAATGATCCATTTGAATGTACAACATTAGGTTTATTCGATCATGTAATTTCGAAACGGAATTCTAATAATGTAATTCAAGAAAAATTTTCAAGAAAATACCTGATTACTTGTTTTACTAAACAGCCATTAAACTCATTAATGTGGGCGCACTATGCAGATAGTCATAATGGAGTAGTTATTGGTATTGATGTAAGCAAAGCGGGTTTTAATGATAGTAATAAATTCATTATTACTGCGGGAAATGGCTCCGTTGAATATTTATCAGAAGAGCCTAAGAACTTAAATAAATGTACAGCTGAGTTTTTGAGTAATGTTGAAAAATTAACTTGGAATAGTGATAACAGGATTTTAAAACAAGCTCTATTGCATAAAATGGATTTTTGGAAATATGAGGAAGAGGTAAGAGTTGTTAAAAAAATCTATCCGTATATATCTACTTATCATCTTCCGCTTGAAAGACAATATGAAATTGATGGGCAGAATTGGTGCAAAATACCTTCAGAATTTAAACCCTTATATACATTACAAATTAATTCAAATTCATTTGTTGACGTAACTTTTGGTTTAGGTGCTTATAAAAAATTAAGACGTTTACAGCAGAAGAAAACAGGGGAGTGGAATCCTAAGGTAATCGATAAACTTAATAAATTATATGGGCTATGCCATAGTATGAATTTGCCAATCTATAGAGTGGAGAAAGACTATGAGCACTGGGCACTAAAACGTGAAAAAATTGATTTAAGTGAAAAATAGGATAACTTCACTTGGATTGAGATTTAAGGAATCATCAAACTGTCATGCATTCTATCTATGCTAACTAAAACTAAATAAAGCATAGATAGGTGAGGCAATGACAACAATAGACACAGCCTTATTAAAACAACCCATAATTTTCGAAAAAAATCATTTTTACTTTAAAAAGAAAGAACGCATTTCTATTACGCATCCATTTTTAGAAGACTTAGTTCGTCCACGCTTAAGAATCGCAATTGTCACAGAAACTTGGCCACCAGAAATAAACGGTGTAGCACTATCACTTTTGCAACTCTGTAAGGGCTTACAAAAACAAGGTCACAAAATACTACTCATAAGACCTGAACAAAAAAAATCATGTGAAGACTTTCAGCCAAATAAAGAATGCGTGGTAAAAGCACAAAGTATTCCTAAATACCCACATCTACAATTTGGTTGGCCACAACTCAACAAAGTATCGAAAGCAATAGATAGCTTTGCGCCAAATGTGGTTCATATTGTGACAGAGGGTCCTTTGGGTTTTACTGCATTACGCGTAGCAAAAGCCAAGAAACTTCCAATATCAAGTGGCTTTCATTCCTCCTTTCAAGACTTCAGTCGATTCTTCGATTTAGCATTCTTACTCAAGCCGATTCAACACTATTTACGCTGGTTTCATAACAATACCAATGTGACTTGCGTACCTAGTGTAGACACAGAAAAAGCACTAAAAGAATTTGGTGTGAAATGTCCGTTGGTTGTTGTAGGGCGGGGAGTGGACACAATTCGCTTTTCACCAGAGTTTCGATCTGCGCAGCTTCGTAAAAAATGGGGTGCAGATGATAAAACAAGAGTTCTACTTTCTGTGGGGCGCTTATCTCCCGAAAAAGAAACAGAAGTCGCAATTCATGCATTTCAAAATATGAAAAAATCAGAAAAATATCCATCAAAATTGATTGTGGTGGGAGATGGACCCGATAGGTTAAGGCTTGAATCACTATGTAGTTGTGATGATGTGATTTTCACAGGAAGTTTAAGTGGAAGACAGCTTTCAGAAGCTTATGCAAGTGCAGATGTCTTTATTTTTCCAAGCCAAGTGGAAACATTTGGCAATGTAGTGCTTGAGGCACTTGCAAGTGGTCTACCCGTAATTGCATACGATTATGCTTGTGCTCACTTGCATGTTTCACATGGAGCAAGCGGGTGGTTGTCTGCGTTAGGGAAATCTGTCGATTTATTCAAATATGTGCAAAATCTTCCATCACGCCAAGAGCTAGAGGAGATGGGAGTATATGCAAGAAAAGTTGTTCAAAATATAGGTTGGAATCATCCTGTTCAGCAGTTTGAGCAGGCTTTATATGCTGTGGTAAAGGAGACGCAAATGACGTCCTAATTTTTAAGCCAAGGCTTAAAGGAGAAATAAAATGAATTTTAAATATGTAAAAATAAGAATGTTAGATTTAGATTTAAAAGGCTGTTTGTATTTAAATCAATTTTCCCACACACAAAATATTGCATTGTTTTTTAAAATTATTAGTAAGTTAGGGGATGGTGTATTTTGGTATGTTATGGTTTTTTCGATGTGGATATTGCAAGGTTTTCAATATAGTTTACAAGTGCTTTATTTAGTATTGGGTGCTTCAGTTGGAACGCTAATTTATAAAGGACTTAAAAATAAAACAATACGTCCTAGACCCTATCAAGTGCATCAAGTCATTCGCTTGGGTGAGCGACCTCTTGATCATTTTAGCTTTCCATCTGGTCATACTTTGCATGCTGTTATGGCAACGACTTTGTTGGGATATATTCAGCCAATCCTCTTAATTTTAATGTTGCCATTTACTGTTTTAGTTGCTTTATCTCGCATGGTTTTAGGGTTGCATTATCCTACAGATGTTATTGTGGGTGCATTCATTGGCGTAGGTGTTGCGAGTGCGGTTATTGCTGTGGCGCCAGTAGTTGGTGTGATGCTTTGATCAGAGCGAGTCAAAGTTCGTTTCTATTGATGTAAAGTGTGCGTGAATTTTGTTGTGCATGAAGATGAATAAAAATGATGAAAGCACGTACTGATGTTTAGAAACTTTGATAAAATAAAAAATATTTTGCGCTTTAGGAACATCCATGGGTTTACGTTGGACAGATACTATAGACATCGCGATTGAGCTTTATGAAGCACATCCAGATGTTGATCCACAGTGGATTCGTTTTACTGATTTACATGCTTGGGTATGTGCATTGCCGCAATTTAGCGATGACCCAACAAAATCGACTGAAGGTTTGTTAGAAGCGATTCAAATGGCTTGGATTGACGAAGCAAGTTGATTTTCACAGTAAAAATCAAATTATTTACATATCAAAATCGGAAAAAAGCGCATTATTCGGTATAATGCGCCAAAATTTCGTGTCTACATCGACTTAAGGAGCCTATCATGGCTATTGAACGTACATTATCTATCGTTAAACCAGATGCAGTTGCTAAAAACAACATTGGTGACATCTTTGCTCGTTTCGAGAAAGCTGGTCTTCAAATTGTTGCAACTAAAATGAAACACTTGACTCAAGCTGAAGCTGAAGGCTTCTACGCTGAGCACAAAGAACGTGGTTTCTTTGCTGACTTAGTTGCTTTCATGACTTCTGGTCCAGTTGTTGTTTCAGTTCTTGAAGGCGAAAACGCTGTTCTTGCTCACCGTGACATCCTTGGCGCGACTAACCCTAAAGAAGCTGCTGCTGGTACTATCCGTGCAGATTTCGCTGTAAGCATCGACGAAAACGCTGCTCACGGTTCTGACTCTGTAGCATCTGCTGATCGTGAAGTTAACTACTTCTTCGCTCAAACTGAGATTGCTCCACGTACTCGTTAATTCGCAGTATTCAAACCAGATAAGTGTTATTATACTTATCTGGTTTTTTTATTCTCTGAATAAAGCTTTGCTCACTTATTGAGCTTCTCCTTTCATCTTTAGATATAGCTTAGGTAATACACACATGAGTACTGAAGTCGTCGCTACATCAGCAATTTCTGATGCACAGCAACAATCTCCATCCGCTCCGGCGCAGGAAAAAGTGAACCTACTTGGCATGTCACGTCCACAAATGGAAAAATTTTTCGAAGAAATTGGCGAGAAAAAATTCCGTGCAGGACAGGTGATGAAGTGGATTCATCAATTTTTTGTTACAGATTTTGCAGAAATGACCAATATTTCTGGGAAGTTACGTGAAAAATTAGAAAAAATTTGTTTTATTGAAGCACCAGAAGTTGTACATAAAAATTATTCTAAAGATGGTACGCGTAAATGGGTGTTCCGTGTAGGTGATGGTGCGGGTTCATTGGTTGAAACTGTACTTATTCCAGCGGAAGATAAAACAGGCGCACGTAAAACTTTGTGTATTTCATCTCAAGTAGGGTGTGCACTAGATTGTTCATTTTGTTCTACAGGTAAACAAGGTTTTCAACGCGACTTAAGCCAAGCTGAAATTATTGGTCAGCTTTGGATGGCAAACTATTCATATATGGAAGATGTGCCTGTTCTTGAGCGTGAGCGTTCGGTGACAAATGTTGTAATGATGGGAATGGGTGAGCCGCTTCTTAATTACGATGCTGTACTTAATTCAATGCGTATTATGCTTGATGACTTTGCGTATGGAATGTCTAAACGTCGTGTAACTTTATCAACTTCAGGTGTTGTGCCTAAAATTGATCAACTTGCAAAAGATATTGATGTTGCGCTGGCAATTTCATTACATGCACCAAATGACGAATTGCGTAACGAACTTGTACCAATTAATAAAAAATATCCATTAGAGCAATTGATTGCTGCATGTCAGCGTTATATTACTAAAGATGGGAATGAAAGTTCTCGTAAGCACGTTACCATCGAATATGTTATGTTGGATGGCGTGAACGATAGTTTGGCTCATGCTCATGAAATGATTAAGTTATTGAAAAATTTACCAAGCAAAATTAACTTGATTCCATTTAATCCATTTCCACATGCACCTTATGATCGCTCAAGTAGAAATAAAATTATTTCTTTCCAAAAAGCTTTGTCTGATGCAGGATTTGTGTGTACGATTCGTCAGACGCGTGGTGATGATATTGATGCTGCTTGTGGTCAGTTGGTGGGGCAAGTTGCAGACAGAACACGCCGTGCAGAGCAGTGGAAAAAGAAAGTTGCAGCGCAAAACGAAATTATACGCTCGCAAGGATAAATACATAGGGGAAAACAATTGCGTAAACCGAGTCTGAAAATCTTTATCTCATCTTTACTTATGGGTTCGACTTTTTTGGTTGTCGGTTGTCAGACAGTATCTGATCGCAAAGTTGACCCTAAAAAAGCGGTACAAGCAAGAACACAGTTGGCTGCTGAATATATTCGAACTAGTGATTATGATGCAGCTAAACGTGAATTAGACCAAGCAATGGAACTTGATTCGCGTGACCCTCTCGCAAATATGATGATGGGAGTGTTGTTGCAGCGTGAAGGCAGTCCCCAGAATGTAGAAAAGGCAGACCGCTATTTTAAAACAGCGATTTCTGCCGATTCTAAAAATGCACAAGCGCGTAACAACTATGGTACTTATTTGTACCAAATTGGGCGTTATAATGAGGCTTTAACGCAATTTCATATTGCAGGTGCAACACTTGGTTACGATCAGCGTTATACTGCATTAGAAAGTGCTGGGCGTATTTATTTAAAGCTCAATGATATCGAAAATGCTGAAAAAAGCTTTAATCAGGCTTTAAAGATTAATCGTAAGTCATATGTTTCAATGGTTGAGCTCGCAGAGATCTACTATTTAAGGCAAGATATTCCTGCCGCAACTAAATTTTATGATGATTCTGTAAACTTAGTTGGGCAAAATAATCAAAATGCACGTGCATTGTGGGTGGGTATTCGACTTGCGCGCGCAAATGGTAATCCTATGCAAACGCAGATTCTTGTGAATCAATTACGCGCTTTGTATCCGGATAGTCCTGAATACCAACGCTATTTGCAATTACAGTACAGTACTGAGGTCGTATGGAAGTAAATCCTAATTCACAGCAACCGACAGGTTCAATTGCCACACCAAATGCATTAGGAAATGTACAGCGTCCGGGTGAGTACCTTCGTCAAATTCGTCTGAATCAAAAAAAAGAGCTTTCAGATGTTGCGGCTGAACTTAAGATCTCAGTAAAAACCCTTACCGCTTTAGAAAAAGATGAATATACATCTTTACCTGAAGCAACGTTTATTAAAGGTTATTACCGTACTTATGCAAAATATTTAAATGTTGATGCAACAGCAGTCATTCAACGTTTTGATGAAATTTATACCAATGATACGGGCTTACTTCCAAATCACGCATTAAATAATTCACCTATTAAATTTATGGGTAAATTGCCTGGCTCAAATAGCGAACGTAATCGTAAATGGTTAAAACGTCTTGCATTGCTTGTGCTGGTTATTGTTGTTATTTGGGGCTTGGTTGCAGTTGTTCAAAACTTCTCGAAATCGGACACGACAAATCAGCAGGAACTTAACACAGTAGAACAATCTGATGTTCAAGTATTAACAATGAATGATTCTGCTGTTATGTCTGGTGATCAATTAGTTTTGAAATTTAGTCGCCCGACATCAGTACATATTGTTGACTCTACAAATAAAGTTCTTGCAACAGGTCGTCAATCATCTGAACTTGCACTTCAGGGCGAAACACCATTTCAAATTCGTTTGGATGATGCAGCAGCGGTATCATTAAGTTTGAATAATGAAGATATTTCATTGTCGCCATATACAGTGAACGGAAAAGCTGAATTCCGTTTATCGCGTTAATGGGTTGAGAGTAGAGCGAAATAATGATTGTAAATCCAATTAAACGCCGTCCCACTCGCAAAATTCGAGTTGGTTCTGTTTATGTTGGTGGTGATGCGCCAATTAGCATCCAAAGTATGACCAATACAGAAACATGTGATGTAGATGCAACAGTTGCACAAATTCAACGTTGTGTAGATGTAGGTGCAGACATCATGCGTGTTTCTGTACCATCTATGGAAGCAGCCGAAGCATTTGGTGAAATTCGTAAGCGTGTAAATGTACCTTTGGTTGCAGATATTCACTTCGATTATAAAATTGCACTTGCTGTTGCAGATTTTGGTGCAGATTGCTTGCGTATTAACCCAGGTAATATTGGATCTGAAGCGAAGATTCGTGAAGTGGTTGCCGCTGCACGCCATAACGATATTTCAATGCGAATTGGTGTAAATGCAGGTTCACTCGAAAAAGATATTCAAAAGAAATATGGTGAGCCAACAGGTCAAGCATTACTTGAGTCGGCAATGCGCCATATTGATATTTTAGACCGTTTAGATTTTCAAGAGTTTAAAGTATCGGTAAAAGCATCGAATGTATTTTTAACAATGGATGCTTATCGTCTATTGTCAGCACAAATTGATAATCCTATGCACTTAGGTGTAACTGAGGCAGGGATTTATCGTACAGGTTCGGTGAAATCAGCAATAGCCTTAGGTGGTTTGTTGATGGATGGTATTGGCGATACGATGCGTATTTCTTTAGCTGCTGAACCTGAAGAAGAAATTAAAATTGGCTTTGATATTTTAAAATCATTAGGGCTGCGCTCAAACGGGATTAACTTTATTGCTTGTCCAAGTTGTTCACGCCAAGAGTTTAATGTTATTAAAGTAATGCAAGCGCTTGAAGAGCGTTTGGAAGATATACGTACACCAATGGATGTTTCAGTCATTGGCTGTAAGGTGAATGGTCCGGGTGAAGCAAAAGAAGCGGATATTGGTGTAGTTGGTGCTGCACCACGTTCATTAGTTTATCGTAATGGTGAAAAAAGCCATTTAATCGATACCAATCAATTGGTTGACGAAATTGAAGATATGGTTCGTCAACGTGTTAGCGAGCTTGAAGAAGCTAAATCGAAAGAGATTATTCGCACAAGTTTTTCTGAGTAGATCATGAGTTCAATTGTAGCAATTAAAGGTTTTAATGACATTCTCCCAACGCAAACACCTGCTTGGAGACGTCTAGAGCAACATCTATCAGCATTGATGGATGCTTACGGTTATCAACAAATCCGTTTGCCTATTGTTGAGCAAACAAATTTGTTTAAGCGTTCAATTGGTGATGCGACAGATATCGTAGAAAAAGAAATGTATACCTTTTTTGATAAAGGTAATCCGCCTGAATCTTTGACATTACGTCCTGAAGGTACGGCAGGTTGTGTACGTGCAATGCTTGAACATAACTTACTTCGTGGTGCTACACCGCGTATTTGGTATGTTGGACCTATGTTCCGTTATGAAAAGCCACAAAAAGGTCGTTACCGTCAGTTCCACCAATTTGGGGTAGAAACTTTTGGTGTTGCAACGCCAGATCAAGATGCTGAACTTATTTTAATGACTGCGCGTTTGTGGAAACGCATGGGCGTTGCCGATAAAGTTCAACTTGAGCTGAATACTTTGGGTGAATCTGACGAACGCTCGGCATATCGTGCTGCATTGGTTGCATTCTTGGAATCTCATAAAACAGATTTAGATGAAGACTCACAGCGTCGTTTGCTGACTAATCCATTACGTATTCTTGATTCTAAAGATGCAAAAACTCAAGAAATTTTAGAAAATGCGCCAAAACTTCACGACTTTATGGGTGAAGAAACATTAGCGCATTTCAATCAATTACAACAATATTTGACAGATGCAGGCGTAAGCTTTGTGATCAATCAAAAATTGGTACGTGGCTTAGACTACTACAACAAAACTGTATTTGAATGGACTACAACGCACTTAGGTTCTCAAGGAACGGTATGTGCAGGTGGTCGTTATGATGGTTTAGTTGGTCAATTGAAAGGTAAAGCGGATCAAACTGTTCCTGCAGTTGGTTTTGCAATGGGTATGGAACGCTTGTTGTTACTTCTAGAGCAAGTAGAAGACAATACACCTGTGCGTGATTGTGAAGTATTCTTGTTGGCAGATCCTGCATCTCAGGGCAAAGCACTTGTTCTTGCAGAACAAATTCGTAACCAACTAGAAGATGCTTCAAGTTCTATCCGTTTCAAGGTGGGTTCACAAGGTTCAATGAAGAGCCAAATGAAGAAAGCCGATCAATCGGGTGCAATTTTTGCATTAATCTTGGGTGAACGTGAATGGGAGGCTCAAGAAGTGAATGTAAAAGAGTTAGCAACTGCTGAACAAACGTCTGTTGCTATTTCAGAGATTGTCCCTTTCATTATTGAAAAACTTTCTTCAAAATAAGCCAACAAAAAAATACGAGGATAAGGTAATCACATGAGCGCATTAAGTGAAGCAGAACAACTTGATAGTTTAAAGTCTTTCACTAAGAAATATGGCTCTGCCATGATTAGTGGGGTTTTAATTGCGTTGATTGCCTTTTTCGGTTGGCAATGGTGGCAAAAAAAGACTTTGGCTGAAAATCAGATGAATACAGCCAAAGTTCAGCAATTGATGGATGATGCTGCAAATGCTGAATCTAATCCAAATGCATATAATGATTTAGTCGCTACGGCTGACAAAATTGTGAAAGATGCACCAGATTCAGCACAAGCAATTCAAGTGCAGTTGCTTATGGCTAAACTTGCATACGATAAGTCTGACTATGCAGGTGCAGAAAAAGCATTAAAAAAAGTTGAAAATTCAAAAGTTAAAGATGCAGGCTTAGTTTCAATTTTAAAATTACGTTTGGGTTATGCTCAACTTGCGCAAAACAAATATGATGAAGCTTTAAAAACATTTAACTTAGTGACTGAGCCAACCTTCAAGGCTGTTGTAGATGAAGCTCGTGGCGATGTGTACGTTGCTAAAAAAGATATTGAAAATGCGAAAAAATCATATCAAAGTGCATGGAACGAATTGTTAGAACAGAAACAAGATCGTCAAATTTTACAAATTAAACTCGAAAGCGTTGGCGTTTTAGTAGAAGATGCAGATGTAGAACGCCCAATATTAGACACTCAAGTGGATGAGACTTAATGAGCAGAAATAATAAAATACCTTTAGTACTGACAGTTTTAGCACTTGCATTGGCTGGATGTTCTAGTAATAAAGTTAAAGTTGAAAAAGTAAAGCCTAATCCGCTACCAAAAATTACACAAACAACCAGTCTTGTTCCAGTGTTTTCGCAAAATGTTTCTGCGACCTCTGTAAAAGATCCTTTACGTTTGCAGTTAGATGTATCTGATAGTGTGATTTTTGCCGTTGATCCTAAAGGCAGTGTCACTGCTTATAACGGGAAACAAAAAGTTTGGCAAAAGCAGGTGACAAAACAAGGCTTAACTGCGGGTGTTGAAGCTGCGGAAGGTATTGTTGTTGTTGGGAATGAAAAAGGTGAACTTTTTGCTTTAGATCAGGCTACTGGTGAGCAAAAGTGGGCTGTAAATATTTCTAGTGCTATTTTAGCGCCATCTTTGGTTATTTCTAATCATGTGATTACAGTAGCGAATGATGGTACTGTTTATGCACATAACGTAGAAAATGGTCAACAACTTTGGACATATGATTTACCAAGCGTACAGTTAAGTTTACGTGGTACAGCATCTCCCGTTGCAATTGATCCACGTACAGTTTTAATCGCATCTTCAAATGCTTATGTCTATGCACTTGATGTTTTAACAGGTACACCACGTTTACAACGCCGTGTTGCTGTAAGTGATGGTCGTTCAGATATTCAAAAGCTGAATGATATTGATGGTGATCCTGTTGTAGCGGGTCAGTTTGTTGTTACAACAAGCTATCAAGGTCAAGTAACAGTATTGGATTTAGCATCACAACAAGTAGTTTGGAGCGAAGATTCAAGTAGTACGAAACGTCCTGAAGTTGTAGGTAATGGTGTATTTGTTGCATCTACAGATGGCAAGTTAACTGCATACGAAATTACGACAGGTCATAAATTATGGGAAAATGATAGTTTACTTAACCGTAAATTAAGCAATCCTGTAATGTTGGGTTCGCAATTGATTGTGGGTGACTTAGATGGTTATTTACATATTGTCGATCCACAATCTGGACAGTTAATTGGTCGCTCAAAAACAAGCGGTGAAGTACGTTCATTGCGAGTTATCGATAATCAACTTTATGCATCAACACAAAAGGGTGCGTTGACTGTTTGGCAGACTCGTTAATTTTTTCTTCGCTTATGTTAAACTAAGCGAATATCCGTATTTTTTAACGCGGGGTGATTGAAAATTCAATGCCCCGTGTTTTTATTTAGATTATTCATCTATTTTTTCTTCCAAGTTTCTGATGTTCAGGCCAATCCGTTGGCTGATCTTGTATAAAGGTAATCTATGAAACCCGTAATTGCGCTCATTGGTCGTCCGAACGTCGGAAAATCAACGTTATTTAATCAGATTACAAAAAGCCGTGATGCTTTAGTTGCTGACTTTGCTGGTCTTACGCGCGACCGTAAATATGGCGATGCTGTATTCCAAAATAAATCTTTCATTGTTGTTGATACAGGGGGTATTGGCGAGAGTGAGGGTGGTATTGATTCATATATGGCAGAGCAGTCTAAAACTGCAATCAATGAAGCAGATATCATTGTTTTTGTTGTAGATGCACGCGCAGGCTTACTTGCATCTGATGAACAAATTGCACGAGAACTGCGTACATTAGGTAAAAAAGTTTACTTAGTTGCGAACAAAGTAGACGGTGTACATGCCGAAGCAGCACTCGTAGAATTTTTTAAATTGGGTATGGGCGAACCAATGCAAGTGGCAGCGAGTCACGGGCGTGGTGTTCAGCAAATGCTTGAAGAAGTTCTTGAAAGTGTTCCTGAAGATGAATCTGTAGAAGAACATGATAAAAATACAGGTTTACGTTTAGCAATTATTGGTCGTCCTAACGTAGGTAAATCTACATTGGTTAACCGCTTGCTAGGTGAAGAACGTGTAGTTGCATTTGACCAACCTGGTACAACACGTGATTCAATCTATATTCCTTTTGAGCGTGATGGTCGTAAATACACATTAATTGACACAGCAGGCGTACGTCGTAAAGGTAAAGTGGATGAGATGATTGAGAAGTTCTCAATTGTAAAAACACTTCAAGCGATGAAAGATGCACATGTTGTTGTTGTTGTTGTAGATGCTCGTGATGGTATTGTTGAGCAAGATTTACATTTGATTGGTTATGCTTTAGAAGCTGGTCGTGCAATGGTTATTGCGATTAATAAATGGGACAACATGTCTGATTATGATCGTAAACAATGTAAATTGGATGTTGATCGTCGTTTTGACTTCATTCCATGGGCAAAAATTCATTTAATTTCTGCTTTGCATGGCACAGGTGTTGGTGATTTATATCCATCAATTCACCGTGCATTCGATTCTTCACATTTGAAAGTATCTCCTGCAAAAATCACGCAAATTTTGAGTGATGCAACAGAAGCTCATGCGCCACCAATGGTTCAAGGGCGTCGAATTAAAATGCGTTATGCGCATATGGGCGGACAAAATCCACCTACAATTGTTGTACACGGTAACAAGGTTGATAAAACACCTGCAGATTATCGTCGTTACTTAGAGAATGTATTCCGTAAGGTTTATAAACTTGAAGGTACGCCTGTTCGTATCGAATTCAAAACTTCAGAAAACCCATTTGAAGGTCGTAAGACTGTTATGGATGAGCGAATTGCGGCACGTAAACGTCGTTATGTTCAGAAGTTCAAGAAAGCTGAGAAGAAGTTTAAGCGTTAATTTTTTTTAATTCTTCATAGTAAAAAAGCCTGCGAAAGCAGGCTTTTTTATGGAAAAATGATGGAGTGAAAATTTAAATTTACTTTAAAAAAATCAAATGAGTTAGATGAGTGTGAAATGGAACAATTATTAAAAATTATGCAGCAGTTACGTGCAGAATGTCCTTGGGATCAAGCACAAACACCTGAAACACTTACAAAATATGCCATTGAAGAAGCGTATGAAGTGGAAGCTGCAGTACGTTCTAAAGATGTGAATCATATAAAAGAAGAGTTAGGCGATTTATTACTTCAAGTCGTGTTTCAGTCTCAAATGTATAGTGAGCAGGGATTGTTTGATTTTAATGATGTTGTAGAAGCCATTAGTCAAAAGCTTATTCGTAGACATCCGCATGTATTTCAAAAAGAACAATTTGAAAATCTAAGTGCGGAAGATGTTGCTGAATTATGGAAGCAGATTAAACAAGAAGAAAAACAAGATCAGCCTAAACATCGGTTAGATGATATAAAGCATGGTCCAACATTACATCAAGCGCATGAAATTCAAAAAAATGTTGCTCAAATTGGGTTTGATTTCCCAAATGTTCAAGATGCCTATGGGAAGTTAGAAGAAGAGCTTGAGGAATTTAAACAAGCCATGCAGAACAATAATTCCGATGAAATACTCGATGAATTTGGTGATTGTTTGTTTTCATTGATTAATGTTGGACGTAAACTTGGTGTTTCGAGTGAAATGGCGCTATTGAGTACCATTCATAAATTTAGATCTCGCTTTGCTTTTATTGAAGATCAAGCTGTTACTCAAAATAAGAACGTAGAAAATATGTCTTTAGAAGAAATGGATGAGCTTTGGGAGCAAGCGAAAATTTATTTAAAACAACAGGTTCAAAATGACAATAAGAAAAAAGAGTAAAATTTTTAAAACTTTATTTATGGCTTTATTTTTCGGTTCAGTTTCAAATTTGGCACTTGCACAAAGTGCCTATGAACAAAAATATGCACAATGGAAAGTACAACAACAGCAACAAGATCAGCGTTTAAAGAACAGAGCTGAAGTGAATTCTGACCATTACTTATCTAGACCTAGTTTGTCACAAGCAAACTCATCAACATCAAATATGGCGGGTACTCGTTCAAAAGTTAGATTAAATTCGGCAAATATTGAGGAACTTATGCAGTTAAGTGGCGTAGGTAAAAAGAAAGCAGAGGCAATTATTGAGTATCGAAATACAAATGGAAAATTCAATTCTGTAGATGATTTTATGAAAATTAAAGGGATTGGTCCTGCATTATTCAATAAAAACAAAGATAAATTAGCTTTGTAGGTGAGTGAAAAGATACGAAATAATGTCTGAATGGTATATCAAGAAATTGATAATCAAATTGCCCTTTGATGGTGTAAGAGATATCATTAGCGACATCTTATATATTTTACGTTCAGACGTAGGAGACAGCGTCTTTTGCAAACTTTGCGCGCGTCAAAATGTGGTTTATCAACCGCTCAATTACCTGCTTACATTTTAGATGTTATTGATGCTTTAACAAAAGCAGGTTATGAAGCCTATATCGTAGGTGGTGGTGTACGTGACTTAATGTTAGGGCTTAATCCAAAAGATTTTGATGCCGTTACCAACGCTACACCAGCACAAGTTAAAGAAGTTTTTGGTCGTCGTTGCCGTATTATTGGTCGACGCTTTGAGCTTGCCCATGTGTATTCGGGGCGCGAGCTTGTGGAAGTTGCGACTTTCCGTGCTCCACCTAAAAAAGAAGTAACTTCTGCGGCAGGTATGATTTTACGTGATAATAACTGGGGAACCATCGAAGAGGATTTTGCTCGTCGAGATTTTTCAATTAACGCCATGTACTATCAACCACGTAAAGGCATTGTTCTCGATTTTTGTAATGCAGTTGATGATATTAAAAATAAAACACTGCGTTTATTGGGTGATCCAAAAACTCGATTTGAAGAAGATCCAGTACGTATGTTACGTACGTTGCGTTTTGCAGCCAAATTGAATTTCAGCATTGCCGATGAAATTTTAGAAGTATTCACACCTGAGTTAACAAACTTGTTACGTGATGTTTCTCCACATCGTTTGTATGATGAATCTCAAAAACTATTCACCATGGGGCACTTAAATCGTGTGCTGCCAATGTTGATTGATTTTGGCATTTGGAAACAGTTATTTGCGGAAATTGATCCCAAAGTTACGAATTTTGTGGAAAGAGCCGCTAAAAATACAGATCAACGTATTCAGATTGGTAAAACCATCAATCCTGCATTTTTTTATGCCGTATTGTTGTGGGAGCTATTTTTAAAACGTAGTGACGTATATTTGGCTAAAGGCATAATGCCTGCAGAAGCACGAGCACAAGCTGGTTTAGATGTATTAAAGCGCCAAGCTACACGGACTATTATCCCTCGTTTTGCGGAAACTTTTATTCGTGAAGTTTGGGAAATGCAAACACGGTTATTAAGTCCAAAACCACAGCAAATTGCAGCATTATCGAATCATGCGCGTTTTCGTGCAGGTTTTGACTTTTTACTGTTACGTGAAAAATCAGGTGATGCTAATACTCAAGGTATGGGCATGTGGTGGGATAGCTACCAAAACATGACGTCTGATGAAAAAGAACGTGCTATTGGTCAATATAATCGTCAACGTGTGAAAAGCCGTCGTAACAAAGCGAGCATCCAAGAAGATTTTGTAGATACGCGTGTTCAAGCTCAAGTTGAAATAGAACCTTTAGTCGATGAACCAGAATCACGTAGCCGTAGAACACGTAAGCCGAAACAGCATCAGGAAAATAGAACATCTGTTGCATCTACAGTTAAAGGTGAAATTGGTGCGGATCATCCAATCTTAAAGCGCCGTCGTGTGAAGCGTGATTTAACACAAGTTGTATTTGGACCAACTCAATGAGTGTTGTGACGTATATTGGTTTGGGGAGTAATTTGGGTGATTCTCGTCAAATTTTAGTAGAAGCCGTACAAAATCTTGCGGCGTTAGGTCAGGTAACGACATCCAAGTTATATGAAAGCCCACCAATGGGACCACAAGATCAGCCAAATTATTTAAATGCGGTTGTACGTTTAGAGACGGCTTTAGAGCCTTTGGTTTTATTGGATGGGCTACAACGTATTGAAAATGAATCGGGGCGTGTACGATTACGTCGTTGGGGCGAGCGTACACTCGATTTAGATTTACTGATTTATGGTCAAGAAAATATTCAAAATGAGCGATTGACTGTGCCACATGTTGGCATACTTGAGCGTGACTTTGTAGTAATACCATTGTTAGATTTAGATGCAGAAATGCAACTAAAGGGACTTGTGTTAAAAAAACTACCTATTTTAGAACATCCAACGGTTACGGTTTTGGATGATGAAAATTGGGCAAGTTGATTATTTAACCTATGTTCTATGCATTTTTTAGAGGAATACCTTCATGATTAGTCTCAGCGACTTAAAAAAAATTAAAGCCGAAGGCCGTAAATTTTCTTGTTTAACTTGCTACGATGCAAGCATGGCAAAAGCCATGGAAATTGCTGAAATTGATAGTATTTTAATTGGTGATTCTCTTGGGATGACGGTTCAAGGCCGTGATTCAACTTTGCCTGTTACTGTTGAAGATATGGCATATCACACTGCTGCTGTGCGCCGTGGGAATAATCACTCATTCATTATGACTGATTTGCCTTTTATGTCGTATGCGACTTTAAATGATGCTTTGGTTAATGCTAAAACAGTGATGCAAGCTGGCGCTCAAATGGTTAAGGTTGAAGGTGGTGAGTGGCTAAGCGAAACGGTTGAAGTGCTTACGCGAAATGGTATTCCTGTATGCGTACATTTGGGCTTAACACCACAATCTGTGCATGTGTTTGGTGGTTATAAGCTTCAAGCACGTACACGAGAAGCAGCAGATAAACTCATTGCCGATTGTCGTGCGGTTGTAGAAGCTGGTGCTGCCTTATTGTTGCTTGAATGTGTTCCTGCGCAATTAGGTAAAGAAATTACTGAACTGTTCCCAGAAACGCCTGTTATTGGTATTGGAGCAGGTCATGAAACCGATGGACAAGTTTTAGTTGTACAAGACATGTTAGGTCTAACATTTGGTCGCGTTGCTAAATTTGTTCGTAATTTTATGAAAGAACAATCAGGTGAAACTGCAATTTTGGATGCATTCAAAGCATATCATGCCGCTGTTCAAGATGGCTCATTTCCAGCACCTGAGCAAACTTTCCAAGTAGAGCTGTAAAATATGAAAATTGAATCTACCATCCAAGGTTTATCTGAATCGCTTAAAACAGCTCGAACGAATCAGAAGGTGATTGGTTTAGTTCCTACAATGGGGAATTTACACCAAGGTCACTTAAATCTTGTTCGTGAAGCGCGTAAGCATTGTGATATTGTGGTTGTGAGTATTTTTGTCAATCCAATTCAGTTTGGTCCAAATGAAGATTACGACAGCTATCCACGTACATTAGAACAAGATAGTAAGCTTTTGGAAGAGGTGGGTTGTGATTATATTTTTGCACCAACTGTTGAGCAAATGTATGGTAATCAACCACGTTTAACGAATATTTCTGTTAGTGGTATCACGGCAGATTTGTGTGGTTTACAACGTCCAGGTCATTTTGATGGCGTGGCTGTAGTTGTAACTAAATTATTCAATATTGTACGCCCTGAAATTGCATTCTTTGGTGAAAAAGATTACCAACAGCTTGCGGTTATTCGTCAGTTTGTACGTGATTTGAATATGCCAATTCGTGTTGTAGGTGTGCCTATTGCTCGAGCTGAAGATGGTTTGGCACTAAGTTCGCGTAATGGTTATTTATCTGAAGAACACCGTGCAATTGCACCAGTAATTCATCAAAGTTTAGTAAAAGCAGAGCATAATTTACAGCAAGGTCAAAGTTTAAATGATGTTTTAGATCAAATTAAAACAGCATTGACAGAAGTTGGTTTTGTTGTGGATTATGTAGAAGCACGTACAACTGAACTTCAAAAAATTGAAGATTTTAGTCAAGATGTTGTGCTTTTTGTTGCAGCTAAAATTGGTTCAACTCGTTTAATTGATAATTGGCAGGTAAAGCATCGCGCTTAAACTTGTGAAGAGGATAATGCCATGAAGCGTATATTGATCGTTACTGGACAATCGGGATCGGGAAAATCATCTGCTTTGCAGGTGCTTGAAGATTTGGGTTATTACTGTATCGATAATTTACCTCTGGCATTACTTCCAGAAATTGTTGGTAAACTCGATAAAGAAAATAATTTAGAACAGCTTGCTTTAGGAGTGGATGTTCGAAGCACACGTGCAGATTTACAAGAATTCGATTTTGTATTTGAACAATTAAAAAAACATGGTTCAGTTGAAATTATATTTTTATCTACACAAGATCAAGAACTTATTACTAGATTTAGTGCATCACGTCGGCCACATCCACTGGCGAATCGTTTTAAAAGTTTAACGCAATGTATTGAAGAAGAAAAAACATTACTTATTCCAATTCAGTTCCAAGCAACTATTAAAATTGACACAACTGACAAAAGCGTACACGATTTAAAACATATGCTGTTGTCTAGATTGGGACAAACTGATAACTTAATTGTAATTTTACAATCTTTTGGTTATAAACATGGCATTCCTTTAGATGCCGATTATGTTTTTGATGTACGTCATTTACCAAATCCACATTGGGATTTGGGGTTGCGTCAATTTTCTGGTTTAGATGAACCAGTACAAAAATTCTTAGAATCGAACAGTCAAACGACTGAAATGTTTCAAGATGTTTATAATTTTTTAGAAAAATGGTTGCCTGCATTTGCTGAAGGTCATCGTCATTATATAACGATTTCAATAGGTTGTACGGGTGGGCAGCATCGTTCAGTTTATATTGTGGATAGACTCAAAAAAGCCCTTGAGGCAAAATGGGCTATTCAGGTTTTACATAGAGAAATGAAGCACTGGTCATGATTGACACAACTGTTGACGTAATTAATAAACTAGGGTTACATGCGCGTGCGTCTGGAAAACTCATCGAAGTTACTACAAAATTTCGTTCATCTATCCAAATAGGGAAAGGTGATAAACTAGTAGACGCAAAAAATATTATGTCCTTACTTATGCTTGGTGCTGGTAAGGGCACAACTCTACGCTTGGTGATTGAAGGTGCAGATGAAGAAAAAGCTTTATCTGATATTCAAGCACTATTTGCAGCAAAATTTTACGAGGCAGATTAATCGTGGCACGTCGACCGCAACGTTTTACTGAAGATGATTATGAATCTTTAGAAGGGCGTGCAAGTAAAACCGAACAAAAGAAAGCAGTTCAGCGTATGGCTGCTTTAGGTGAGCAATTGGCAGAATTGAGCACTAAACAAATTAAGAATCTTCCAGTGGAAGAACGCTTAGTTGATGCATTATTAGATGTTCAGTCAATCACATCACATGAAGCACGTCGTCGTCAATTTCAACGCATTGGTAAATTATTGCGTAATGAAGATGAAACGATGATTCTTTCTTACTTAACACCGAAACAAGGTGCTAAGAAAACTGCACAATTAAACCGCTGGGTAGATCGTATGATTGCTCAGGGTGAACCTGTAATTAAAGAATTCATGAAAGCGCATAATGCAGCAGAGCATCATCCAATTCGTCAGCATCTTTTGCGTATTCATCGTGATATGACAAAAAAAGTGTCTGAAGAGGAAATTGCAGCGTCTAAGTTGAAATTGTTTAACTATATTCAACAAGTGGCATTAATTTCAGATAACTAAGTTTTAGTGAATTATTGTGTAAAAAAGAGCGACCTTATCGAGTCGCTCTTTTTTTTGCTCATTACTGATGGAACTTAAAAATTAACTAAATTCGCCAACTGAACGCTCTTTTGCCCATTCGCGTAATACAAATTTTTGTAGTTTACCTGTCGATGTTTTTGGAATTTCAGTAATTACGACATCTTTTGGCACCTTAAAACGGGCAAGATGTTCTTTACAATAGGCAATGATTTCTTCTGGTGTTGCTGTTTTTCCAACTTTTAATTCGATAAAAGCACATGGAACTTCCTGCCAAACAGGGTCGGGTTTTGCTACAACTGCTGCCGTTAAAATAGCAGGATGTTGATACAATACTTCTTCGACCTCTAAAGATGAAATATTTTCACCACCTGAAATAATCACATCTTTAGAGCGATCTGTAATTTTGGCATAGCCATCGGGCTGGCAAACAGCTAAATCACCTGTATGGAACCATCCACCAGCAAAGGCTTCTGCTGTTGCTTCGGCATTTTTTAAATAGCCTTTCATGACAATATTGCCACGGAACATAATTTCGCCCATGGTTTGTCCATCGTTTGGTACAGGTTGCATTGTTTCAGGATCAAGTACTTTCATACCATCTTGTAATGGATAAGGAACACCTTGACGCGAGTGTAATTGAGCTTGTTCTTGAATAGAAAGATCAGACCAACCTGCTTGTGATGCACAAAGTGCAGATGGACCATAGGTTTCAGTTAAGCCATAAACGTGAGTAACATTTATGCCAATATTTCGCATACCTTCAATAATTGCCGCAGGAGGTGCTGCTCCAGCAACCATAACTTCTACTCGGTGCTCTACTTTAATTTTATGTTCTTCTGGCGCATTAATCAGCATAGATAAGACAATTGGTGCCCCACAGAAATAGTCAACTTTATGTGAGTGAATTAACTTGTAGATGAGTTCAGGGTCTATTTTACGTAGACAAATATTTGTTCCACCATTGGCTGCAATAGTCCAAGCAAAACACCAACCATTACAATGAAATAAAGGGAGTGTCCAAAGGTAAGTTGCACGCGGTGTCATACCACAGGCAATAATATTACTGGCCGCATTAATATAAGCACCACGATGGTGATAAACCACACCTTTAGGATTACCTGTTGTGCCTGAGGTGTAATTTAGGCTGATGGCATCCCATTCATCTTGTGGTAAATGCCACTCAAAATTGGCATCGCCTTCTGCAAGCCAACTTTCATATTCAACTTGTCCAATTCTTTGGCTGTTTCCCTCAAACTCAACATCGGCAACATCAATAATATAAATTTCTTGTGATATAAGTGCTAGAGCTTCTTTGGCAATATTCACAAATTCGGGGTCAACTAACAATACTTTAGATTCTGCATGCTCAAGCATAAAGGCTAAGGTTTTTGCATCTAAACGTGTGTTCAGTGTATTTAAAACAGCACCAGCCATAGGAACAGCAAAATGTGCTTCTATCATGGCTGGAATATTGGGAAGTAATACAGAAACAGTATCATTTTTTCCAACACCTAATTTTTGCAATTGGTGTGCAAACTGACGACAACGCGTATATGTTTCACGCCATGAGATATGTCTGTCACCATGAATGATGGCATCTTGGTGAGGGTAAATATAGGCAGCACGTTCTAAATAGCGTAAAGGTGAGAGTGCTACAAAGTTTGCAGGTGTTCGAGGTAGTTGATCGTATGCGCTAATCATTATTATTCCTTCATGTAATTTATATGTTTTTCCTTTTCTTGAAGATATGCATTTTTTAATCAATTTGCATTCATGCTTTGGTCGAGTATTTAGTAAAAAACTTAATAATTTGAGTGATTAGTAAAATTTTTAAGAGGGTGTAAAAAATTATTTAGCGTTTTGCTGTTTTATATGTGAGTGAGTTTGTATAATGTGTGGTAAAAATTAGCAGCAATACTATATGTTAAAAGCAATGAGTTTTGAAAAAAAGTTCATCTTGATTTTATTGGGTTATTTTATATTTTGGACTGTAACGCCACCGATACTTTCATCGAGTTTTCCTTTGGATGTTCCTGAAGGTGTTTATTGGGGGAAAGAGTTACAGCTTGGTTATTATAAGCATCCTCCATTTTCTTCATGGGTGTTATACGGTTTTTATAGTGTTTTTGGTTCATTTGGACCCTATCTTTTAAGTCAAATTTGTATAGCGCTCACAGCATTATTTGTATTTTTATTGGGTAAAAATATCGTTTCTGAAGAGAAAGCTTTTTATTCAGGAATTTTTATTCTCGCTATTTTTTATTACACTTGGCCATCAATTGAATTCAATCATAATATTGCCCAAATGCCGATTTGGGCTGGATTGATTTATCTATTCTATTTGGCACTCAATAAAAATACATGGACAACATGGTTGTTATTCGGGGTTGTGACGGGCATTGGTATGTTAACCAAATACTCTGTTGCAATTTTAGTGTTTTCAATAGTTTTATTTTCATTGTTAACGTCTTATCGTCGTTTATGGTTAAGCCTTAAGCCTTGGGTTGCAGTGGTTTTAGCACTCATTATTTTTAGTCCACATATTTGGTGGTTATATCAACATGATTGGTTAACTTTTACTTATATTCAGTCTCGTTCGCATGAAGATGGTGGTGGTGCAAATCATTTAGCCGCATTTAAATATTTAGCTTCTCAAATTGTTAATTTTTTACCGCTATTAATCATTTTGCTTTGTAATAAAAGTTTAGTATTAAAAATTAAAAATATTCCAACGAGTCATCGAAGTTTCTTATTTTTTATGGGGCTTTTTCCTGGTTTATTTTTATTTTTACTTGGTTTGGTTACAGGTGCAAATATCCGTGATATGTGGGCATCGCCCATGTGGAGCCTAGTAGGTTTAATTTTAGTTTCAATGATTCCAGATCAGACTTTTCAAAAGCACAAATCGGGCTTAGCAAAAGGCTTAATAATCTGGCTTATTATCATTACAACTTTAATGGCGTGTTATGTTCAGTTTGGTGGTGAAATTCGCAAAAAACCATCTCGAATGGATTGGCCTCAACAAGAGTTGAGTCTTAGAACACAACAAGAGTGGAAGCAAATAAGCCGTTGTGAGCTAGATAATATTGGTGGCGATAATTGGCTTGCAATTCTTGCTGCAACAGACATGGATAAAATGCCTTCGGTAATGATGGATACATCAGCCGCATATTCACCATGGATGAATTTGTCACGTTTGGAGCAAAAAGGTAGCTTTATGCTTTGGGAGCAAGACAAAAAACCAATCCTTCCTTATGTTGATGATTTGGAAAAAAATAGTCAGCTTGTACTTTATCGTGGGGAATGGCAAATTAACTGGAATAAAGTACCGAATAAAAAGCCGCTAGTTGTTGAATGGCAGGCTTTTATACCTAAATCATGTGTTCAAAATAGATAGATATTATGCTGATAACAAATCATGAGGTTTTAGAGGATCGGTCAATTGAACTTTCGATCATTTTACCTGCATACAATGATGCAAAAAATGTAGATATTCTTTTGGATGATCTTTTTAACATGCTTGTTCAAAGATCAGGACAGTATGAAGTTATCCTTGTGGATGATGGTGGTCGTGATAATTTACATGAGGTCTATCAAAGGAAACTTGATGTTACGCCGCTGAATGTAGATCTTCAGTTGATACAGTTTTCTCGAAATTTTGGAAAAGAAGCTGCATTAAGTGCAGGGCTAAAAGAAGCACAGGGTCAACTTGTTGCTATGATGGATTCAGATGGTCAACATCCATTATCTGTGCTGGATGAAATGCTAGAAGCAATTCAAAGCTCAAATATCGATATGGTGGCTGCTGTACAAGAAACACGAGATCATGAACATATTGCTTTAAAGTTGTATAAGCATATTTTTTATCGTTTTATGCAAGATTCTCAACGTTATAAGTTAGAGCCACATGCAGGGGATTTCCGTGTTATGAAACGGAAGGTGGTCGAGGCTTTATTGGCTTTACCTGAGCGTCAAAGGTTTATGAAGGGTTTGTACTCTTGGGTTGGGTTTAAAACACTTTATGTACCTTTCCAAGCACAAGAACGAATTGAAGGGAAAAGTTCATTTAACTTTAGTAGCTTATTCGAACTTGCCTTAATAGGCGTAACATCCTTTTCATTAAAGCCATTGCGTTGGATTTCACGGATGGGCTTTTTAGTTTCGGTTATTGCAATTTTATATGGTCTGTTCATTATTGGTGATACGTTGTTTTTTGGTCGTGATTTAAAAGGATGGCCAACGCTTGCTGTAGGTATAATGTTCTCGGCAGGGTTACAACTGATTTGTTTAGGTGTGATTGGTGAATATATCGGTCGTATTTATGATGAAGTAAAACAAAGACCGTTATATATTGTGGATAAAAAATGGAACAGCAAAAAACAGAATCAGTAAGTCTTCAAAAGCAAGGGTTATTCTTTTTGATTGTGGGTAGCTTGACGGCTTTAGTACATTTTTTATCGCTCATATTTTTTGTTCAAGTTCTTGCTATTCATCCTAATTTGGCAAATTGTTTTGCTTTTCTTATCGCATTTGTTTTTGGTTTTACAGGTCATTTTAATTTTACCTTTAACTCAAATGGGCAAAAAAATGAGTGGAAATCTAAGTGTGCGAAATGGTTTGTTAGCTCGGTTTTTGGTTTTGCATTAAATCAAACTATATTTGCTACAGGAATTTATATTTTTGGTGCACCTTACTACATTTTAATTTGGATTATTGCGACGTTCTTAGTTACTGTTTGTACGTTTCTTCTTGCTAAATTTTGGGCATTTAAGGGAAAAAGTCATTCATGAAAAATCTTATTATCAATGTGGATGACTTGGGTTTTTCACATGCGGTAAATCAAGCAGTTATTGATCTTGCAGAAAAGAAAAGAATCCAAGCAACAAGTTTTATGAGTTTAGGTAAAATTCATCAAGATGAAGTTAATGCATTGCAAAGTCATTGTATAGACATCGGTTTGCATTTTGACTTAACAGGGCTTGCTGGTGTTGGTACTTTAAAAGATGTCTTGTTAAAGGCTTATTTTAGAAAGTTTAAGATCAATGAATTACAAAGTATTATTCATCAACAATTAGATAGCTTTGAGCAAAAAATAGGACAACGACCCGACTTTATTGATGGTCATCAACATGTGCATCAATTTCCTCAAGTAAGAGAAACTTTACTTGCTTGCATAGAACAGCGTTATAAGCAAAAAATTCCTATTCGAAATACGAAAACGTATCAAACAGATTTAAAGGCAAAAATTATCTATTTTTTAGGTGGTTATACATTAAGACGAAATCTTATTCAGCAACATTGGCCTCATAATCCTGCATTTTCTGGAATTTATGGTTTTAATACGGATTTGTTCGGATTAAAGCTACTTTGGGAAAACTGGATTAAAAATGCACCGAATGATAGTGTGATTATGTGTCATCCAGCACAAAAAGATCCAAATTGGACAGATGAAATATATGCTGCGCGCTGTGTAGAATATGAATGGCTAATGAGTGATGAATTTTTAGTCCTTTGGAATAAATATCACTGCCAAGCACAGTCATGGAAATCTTTTAGTGAATAAAGTTTTAAGGTGAAACTTCAATAAATACAGCAATCATTAAGTCCTCAAAGAGGAATTCGTATGCTTTAAAAGGCATTAACGGTTTATTAAAATGGCTAAGACGTGTAAAATTCTAGCTGATTTTTATTTATCCACCGTTTTTATCTTTTGAGGGTTTCCCTCGATCATAATCTCGCGGTGACATGCTCTATTGTACGGGGCATCACTCCTTAAGGATTTTTTATGCCAATTATCACTTTGCCAAATGGCGATCAAAAAGAATTTGATCATGCCGTATCTGTGATGGAAGTTGCTCAAAGCATCGGTCCTGGTCTTGCAAAAAATACAGTTGCGGGTCGTGTAAACGACCGTTTGGTTGATGCATCTGACTTAATTACAGAAGATGCAACCTTACAAATTATTACGCCTAAAGATGAAGATGGTGTTCACATCATTCGTCACTCTTGTGCACACCTTGTGGGTCATGCGGTTAAGCAGTTATTCCCAGAAGCAAAAATGGTAATTGGTCCTGTCATTGAAGATGGTTTCTATTACGATATTTTTAGCGAAAAACCATTTACACCAGAAGATATGGCAGCAATCGAAGAGCGCATGAAAAAGCTCATCGATCAAGATTATGATGTCATCAAAAAAATGACACCACGTGATGAAGTGATTGCAGAGTTTACGAAGCGTGGTGAAGATTATAAATTACGTTTAATTGATGATATGCCTGAAGAAACAGAAATGGGCTTGTACTACCATCAAGATTATTTGGATATGTGCCGTGGTCCGCACGTACCAAACACAAAATTCTTAAAAGCATTTAAACTGACAAAAATGTCGGGCGCTTACTGGCGTGGTGATGCGAAAAATGAACAGCTACAACGTATTTACGGTACAGCTTGGGCAGATAAGAAACAACTTGCTGCATATATCAAGCGTATTGAAGAAGCGGAAAAACGTGATCACCGTAAAATTGGTAAAGCTTTAGACTTATTCCACATGCAAGAAGAAGCACCTGGTATGGTGTTCTGGCATCCGAATGGTTGGACAATTTATCAAGTTCTTGAACAATACATGCGTAAAGTTCAACAAGCGAATGGCTACCTAGAGATTAAAACTCCGCAAATCGTGGACTTTTCACTTTGGGAAAAATCAGGTCATGCTGCAAACTATGCAGACAACATGTTTACGACTCATTCAGAAAGCCGTAACTATGCTGTAAAACCAATGAACTGCCCATGCCATGTACAAGTGTTTAACCAAGGTTTGAAATCTTACCGTGATCTTCCAATTCGTTTAGCTGAATTTGGTTCATGTCACCGTAACGAGCCATCTGGTTCATTACACGGTATTATGCGTGTTCGTGGTTTTACACAAGATGATGCACATATCTTCTGTACTAAAGAACAAATTGGTCAAGAAGTTGCAGACTTTATAAAATTAACTTTAGATGTATATAAAGACTTTGGTTTCGAAGAAGTTCAAATGAAACTGTCTACACGTCCTGAAAAACGTGTGGGTGATGAAGCACTTTGGGATGTAGCTGAAAAATCTTTAGCAGATGCTTTAGATGCCGCAGGTCTTGAATGGGAACTTCAACCAGGTGAAGGTGCATTCTATGGTCCGAAAATTGAATTTTCATTGAAAGACTGTTTAGGTCGTGTATGGCAGTGCGGTACAATTCAATGTGACTTTAACTTGCCTGAGCGTCTAGATGCCTCTTTTGTTACAGAAGATAACGATCGTGATCAACCTGTAATGTTACATCGTGCAATTCTTGGTAGTTTTGAACGATTTATTGGTATACTTATTGAACACTATGCTGGTTTTATGCCACCATGGTTGTCGCCAGTTCAAGCATGCGTAATGAACATTACAGATTCACAAGCAGCAGCGAGTGAGTCAGTCGTCGCAAAACTTAAAGAAAATGGTATTCGAGCTATTTCAGACTTGAGAAATGAGAAGATCGGCTTTAAGATTCGTGAACGTACATTAGAGCGTATTCCTTACTTATTGGTTTTAGGTGACCGTGAAGTAGAGGAAGGTACTGTAAATGTCCGTACTCGCTCAGGAACAAATTTGGGTACTATGTCTATCGATGCTTTCGTTGACTTAGTAAAAGCAGCCGTAGCCGAACGCGGCCGGTACATTGTGGAGTAACAGCGATTAAACAGCCTGACCGTAATCAACAGGGCGGAAAATCAAACCGTCCTGCTTTGAATGATGAAATTCGTGCAAAAGAAGTCCGTCTTGTAGACGAAAATGGTGAGCAAAAAGGTATTGTAAGCCTTGCAGAAGCAGTTCGTGCTGCAGAAGCAGTTGATCTTGACCTAGTTGAGATTGTGGCGAATGCAGAGCCACCTGTATGCAAAATCATGGACTTTAACAAGCATTTGTTTGATCTTAAGCAAAAGCAGAAAGAAGCGAAGAAAAAACAACATCAAGTACAGGTGAAGGAAATCAAGCTACGCCCTGGTACTGATGTTGGTGATTACAACGTAAAATTACGTTCAATTATCAAGTTCCTTGAAGAAGGTAACAAGGTAAAAATCACGTTACGTTTCCGTGGTCGTGAGATGGCTCACCAACAGCTTGGTCTTGCTCAATTGCAAAAAATTGAAGCAGATGTTGTTGAAGTAGGTGTAGTAGAACAAACACCGAAAATGGAAGGTCGTCAAATGGGTATGCTTCTTGGTCCTAAAAAGAAAAAGTAAGCATCTCAAAAAAAAGCACTGCACTTGCAGTGCTTTTTTTTTGAATAAAATATTAAATTTTTAGGTTTTAAAATTTATATATGCCTATAAATCAAAAATTACTTATCAGTAAAAATATATGATTCTTCTAAGATATTTTTAGATTAAATAGAATAAAAATTTATTTCTAATCTTTGTGTGAAATATAAAATTTTAGTAACAAATAAAGTTTAGAAATTGTGCTATAACGATCTTAATATTACAGAAATAGAAAGAATAGAAGGGATAAAAATGATAGATCTATATTATTGGGGAACGCCTAATGGTCTGAAAATAGCGATTGCTTTGGAAGAAATGGGTTTGGATTATGATATTACCCCAATCAATATTCTAGAGGATGATCAATTTCAACCTGATTTCTTGAGAATTTCTCCAAATAATAAAATTCCAGCAATTGTTGATCAGGATGGTCCAAATCATCAAGCTATTTCCGTGTTTGAATCGGGTGCAATTTTACAGTACTTAGGACGTAAAACGGGGTTATTTTATCCTCAAGATGAGCAATCTCGTGTTGAGGTAGAACAATGGTTGATGTGGCAAATAGGTGGATTTGGTCCAATGTTGGGGCAGAATCATCACTTTAATAAGTTTGCTGCAGAAGACGTTCCTTATGCGATTGAGCGTTTTATGAAAGAGACCAAGCGCTTATATTCAGTTTTAGAAAAGCAACTTTTAGGACAGCAATTTGTAGCAGGGGAATATTCAATTGCTGATATTGCTATTTTTCCTTGGATTCGTCGTTGTGAGTGGCAACAAATTAATTTGGATGATTATCCAAATGTAAAAGCATATATGGAACGAATTGAAGCTCGTCCTGCTGTACAGAAAGCACTAGCGATACAAGTTTAAATTTTGATTTATGATAAGATATAAGACCACCCAATGCGGTGGTTTTTTATTGGATGTATTGCATGAAAGACTTTGTTTTAAATTTTACTCGAATTTTAGAAAGTAACCCAAGGATATATTGGAGCATTATTATTGGTATTGTTGGGTGCTTAGCTTTGTTTGTGGTAGAGGCTATTCATGTTCAAAATATCTTGGTTGAACTCAATACAAAAGATCAAGCTTTAATGAAAACAACAATTGATCCTGTCGCTAATTTGTATTTTTGGGCTCGAATCACTGTTCTTGTAGTAATGATTGTTTGGTCGAATGTAGAGTATATGAAAACTAAGAAAATGCTTGGTTTGAAATAAAGCCAAATGTGGGCTTATTTTTTACTTTTTATATCTGCTTTTGGGGCTGCAACATTATTACCTTTGCAGTCTGAAGCCGTACTTTTGGCATTGTTTGCAGAAGGAAGTAAGTCTGTTGTTTTATTGATTACTGTTGCGAGTTTAGGGAATGTTTTAGGCTCGTGTGTGAATTGGTATTTAGGTTTAAAGATAGAACAATATAAAAATAAAAAGTGGTTTCCTGTTTCTGAGGCTAAAATGCTTCATGCACAAAAGATTTATCAAAAATATGGTTTTTGGTCTTTATTGCTGAGTTGGGTGCCTATTATTGGCGATCCAATTACCTTAATAGCAGGGCTTTTAAAAGAAAATTTTGTTCGATTTTTAGTGGTGGTCACAATTGCTAAAGTTGGTCGATATTTATGTATTTATTGGATTTATAAAGGTTTATTTTAATGGTAGTGATGGGTGACTAATTTTTTAGCCACCCATTTTTAATACTTTAAACACAACCATCTTGTTTAAACTGAATTTCATCTTTTAAGTGTGATTTTTTATAAATCCAAAATTTACGTGGTACATCAACTTGAGCTGTAGAAATTGCTTGAATTACTTTTTGGTCTAAGTCGTAAACACCCGAACCTTTTTTAATTTTTACTTTTTTCACATCACCATGTTTATTGACTTTAAAGCTAAAGGTTACGCTACGGTTATGACCTTTTAAGTCTGCTGTATTAAGTGAAATTTGTGGCTGAGTGCGATAGTGGAAAGATGTTTTATCTCCCGATTTTTGTGCAAGCCAGTTTTTAGAGTTGAATGCGTATGAGCATTGAACTTCATCTTCTTCAATAAATCTTAAATTGAATGTTTGAAACCCAATGGTGGCAACAGCATTGTCTTCTTCAATATGTGGTTTTACTTTAGATGAACGAACAGCTTGAACTAAAATATCATCTAAATTTTTTAAACCTGTGCTTTCTTGAATTGTTGCATTTGTTACCGAACCTGTTTCATCGGCATAAACGCGTAAAATAGCAGCACGATTTTTTTCTTTTAAATCTTCATTTTTATATTGTGGTTGAGGAAATTTCTCCCATTGAATACGAGTGGTTAAGTGCGCTGGTAATGCTGCACTTTTTTGAACATTTAGTTTTTTAGTTGCATCATTTTCTTTGCTATATGCTGTAGAAAAAGGTAATACAAGCAATAAAGTAGCGCACAGGACATTTTTCATAATTTGAGGGTCTTAATCGAGTTATATGTCGAAAATATAAATTAAACTTTGCAAGTATTTCCTGAATTAAAAATACTCGCAAGTATTAAATGAATTTAAGTCGTATTTCTTAAGTTTCATTGCCCTTATTTATATTAATAGAAAATAGATCTTTGTCTTTTAGGTGATTTATAGCAACGACTACTGTTAGCATCTACTAAATACTATTGCTATAACTATGCGCTAATTTGTTTAGATGAAAGATAGATTTATATGCACTAAGTTAATTCTTGATAAAAATAAATATGCTGTTATTTGACGGAAATAAAAGAATTGCTTTTGTTTTGAGCAGGGATGCATTAGAATATGCGCTCCCTTACCTGCAGGTCGTTGTTGCAATGGTGCAGAACGTTCCGAACAGGTGTTTAAAGAGGTTGTTATGGCTAAGTTAAAAACTCGCCGTGGTGCAGCTAAACGTTTCAAAGCGACTGCAAACGGTTTCAAGCGTAAACAAGCGTTCAAACGCCACATTTTGACCAAAAAATCTGCTAAACGTATCCGTCAATTGCGCGGCTGTGTAATGGTTCACGTAAGTGACGTTGCTTCAGTTCGTCGTATGTGCCCATACATCTAAGGAGATTATAAATGGCTCGTGTAAAACGTGGTGTTCAGGCGCATCGTCGTCACAAAAAAATTCTTGCTCGTGCTAAAGGTTACTATGGCGCGCGTTCACGTGTTTATCGTGTAGCGTTCCAAGCGGTAATCAAAGCAGGTCAATACGCTTACCGTGACCGCCGTCAAAAGAAACGTCAATTCCGTGCTTTATGGATTGCGCGTATCAATGCTGGTGCTCGTCAAAATGGTTTGTCGTACAGCCGTATGATTTCTGGCTTGAAAAAAGCTCAAGTTATCATCGACCGTCGCGTACTTGCTGACATTGCTATGCATGATTCAGTTGCATTTGCTGCTATCGCTGAAAAAGCGAAAAGCGCATTAGCTGCTTAATCATCTTAGATGATTTAAAAAAGACCGCTTTTAGCGGTCTTTTTTATTGCCTAGAATTTATTGTAGATAGGGCTCTAGATGAATATTGTCATTGCAATTGAAATATTAAAATTTTCATTGCAGATTAAGTTGTGACTTTGCAATTTAATTTGAATCTCGAAATGCATCTTAAAGCGTTAAAAGAACATTCTGAAAAATATTTACAAACCAAAATAATAACCAATTAAGCAAATAATAACGGTAATACAAATAAGTGTGAAAACACCTGATTTTTCGGCGGTTGTTTTTGGGTTGGGTTTATTTTCTTTTTTGAGGTTTAAAATATTAGATGGAGTGGGTTCTTCTAATGGACTCTCTTTGATTAAAACTGGTGTAAGTTGTGCTGTTTTATAGTGGTTGGCAACTTTCGTAATGAATTTTGCATGTAAATCGTCAATATGCTGTGAAAAATTACGTATGTTTAGCTGTTCATCGGGGCTAATAACGCTGCCATCATCTTGGTATGGATGTTGTATTTTTTGCTGAATAAAAGTTGAAAGTGCTTCAATGGTGTGAAGAGTGTTGTGAGCGTAATCAGCTTGATAGTCGGTTGGTAGTAAAGATAAGTGATTTTCAGTAGGAAGTTGAATTTCCTCTACAGCACTATTTGGGAATATAAGTCCTGTATAAGGCATATTGGCATTGCGTGGACGTTGAAAACCAAGAGTATATGGATGATTAAATAATTCATTTGCCATATAAGCTTGAATATCATCCCAATTGGGTTGTTTGAAATCTACATCAAGTTGCTTTGCAAGTTTTGAGTTGAGCTCATAGCGCCATAGTACTTCCTGACGAAAATGGCTTGATTGTTTTTGAGGGGCTTGGTATTCATCTTCAGATAAATACCACTCAGGTAATTCTTTACCAAAAATCCATGCAGTTTTTTTGTTTGCCACATGGCTCACAATGAAATGAGGAAAGGCTAGAAGTTCTATATTGGTATTTGGATTTTTTTCATCACTTAGTAAGTTTGAATTGTGTAGGCTTAAGCGCTGAACACCTTGTTTTTTTAGACCTTCAAGCCAAATATGAAAATGCTGTGCAAGTAAATGTTGTGACATTAAGTCACGGAATAAAAAACTATGTTGATCGAATATAGCGTGGTTAATCCAACGATTGAAGTTTAAATCTTGATTTAAAAACTCATTTCCATAAGTAACTAAGGTTAATTGTTGTTTCCAAATTTGATCTAGTGCCATCGTGAATGATCTCGTCGTTATTATGAATATCTTATACTTTTTATAAATCTATATGCTAATCAAATTTTACTTACAGCATAACTTCATAAAAGCGACTAAAAACTGTTAGAATATGTGGTTTTATTATATTTTTTAAATTGTTGCTTTGAGAGTTACTATGTCACTGGAAGCCCTGACCACTGAAGCGCTTGCTGCGATTGCAGCAGCAGAGGACCTTGCTACACTCGATCAAGTACGAGTGCAATTTACAGGGAAAAAAAGCCAGCTTGCTGAACAATCGAAGTCGCTTGGTAAAATGGATCCTGAAGAACGTAAAGTTTTTGGTGCCCAAATTCATGCTGTGCGTGAAGCAATTACGGGTGCGTTAACGGAGCGTCAAGCAGAATTGCAAAAAGCAGTACTAGAACAAAAGCTTGCAAGCGAAACTGTAGATATTACATTGCCGGGTCGCGGTCAAACTGTTGGTAGTATTCATCCTGTTACGCAAGTACAAGAACGTATTTGTCAGTTCTTTACTAAAGCAGGTTTTACTGTTGCGACTGGTCCTGAAGTTGAGGATGATTATCACAACTTTGAAGCATTGAATATTCCGGGTCATCACCCTGCACGTGCAATGCATGATACTTTCTATTTCGATGTAAACCATCTTTTACGTACGCATACATCGGGTGTGCAAATCCGTACGATGGAAACTCAGCAACCGCCAATTCGTATTGTGTGTCCAGGTCGTGTATATCGTTGCGACTCAGACCAAACACATTCGCCAATGTTTCATCAAATTGAAGGTTTATACGTAGCAGAGAACACAAGCTTTGCTGAGTTAAAAGGTTTGTTGGTGAACTTGCTGAACGAATTTTTTGAAAAAGACCTTAAAGTACGCTTCCGTCCATCATATTTCCCGTTCACTGAACCAAGTGCAGAAGTAGATATTATGGATGAGCGCGGTAAATGGCTGGAAGTATTGGGTTGCGGTATGGTGCATCCGAATGTTTTACGTTCTGCAGGTATTGATCCAGATAAATATAAAGGCTTTGCATTTGGTCTTGGTGTAGAGCGTTTTGCAATGCTTCGTTATGGCATTAACGATTTACGTATGTTCTACCAAAATGATGTGCGTTTCTTACGCCAATTTGCTTAAACAGATTTTTTGTAAATTCTCTCCTAACCTTTCTTTTATAAAAGGAGAGGAACTTCTCGAAATAAATTAAAAGTAGAGAAGTTCTCCCTCTTAATTGAGAGGGAGTAGGGAGGGATTAAGAATTTAGATATATAGGTTTTTATAAATGAAAATTAGCGAAAATTGGTTGCGCACATGGGTAAACCCTGCAATTGATAGCGATACACTATCAGACCAACTGACTATGCTTGGTTTAGAGGTGGATGATTTATCTCCAGCAGCAAAACCATTTACAGGTGTTGTAGTTGGTGAAGTTTTAACAGTAGTACAACACCCTGATGCTGATCGTTTACGTGTAACAACAGTAAATATTGGTTCAGGTGAGCCACTCCAAATTGTATGTGGTGCGCCAAACGTACGTGTAGGTATGAAAGCTCCTGTTGCAACTGTTGGTGCTGTTTTACCAGGCGATTTCAAAATTAAAAAAGGCAAACTTCGTGGTGTTGAATCGCAAGGTATGCTTTGTGGTGCATCTGAAATTGATTTAGAAGACAAAATTGATGGTCTTTTAGAACTTCCTGCTGATGCACCTGTAGGTGTAAATGTTCGTGAATATTTAAACCTTGATGATAATGTGATTGATATTAGTATCACACCTAACCGCGGTGATTGTTTTAGTATCCGTGGTATTGCACGTGAAATTGGTGTGATTAACCAACTTCCTGTAACGGCACCTGAAATTAAAGAAGTTGCTGCAACAATTACTGACGAAAAGAAAGTTGTTGTTGAAACTGATGGTTGTCCACGTTATTTAGGTCGTGTGATTAAAAACGTAAATACCAAAGCTCCAACTCCTGAATGGATGGAACGTGCACTTGCTCGTTCAGGGATCCGTCAACATAGTATTCTTGTTGATATTACTAACTATGTATTAATGGAGTTGGGTCAACCTTTACATGCTTTTGATGGCGGTAAAGTTGAAGGTGCGGTACATGTTCGTCAAGCAACGGCAGCTGAAAAGTTAACTTTGCTTAATGAGCAAGACGTTGAGCTTTCTGAAAATGTAATGGTCATTGCAGATGCTAATAAAGCACTTGCAATTGCAGGGATCATGGGTGGTTTGTCATCTGCTGTGTCAGATGCAACAACTGAAATTTTCTTAGAATCTGCATTCTTTGATCAACTTCATATTGCAGGTCGTGCGCGTAGTTTTGGTCTTCATACCGATGCATCTCAGCGTTATGAACGTGGTGTAGATTTTGAATTGCCGATGATTGCAATGCATCGTGCATCACAATTAATTAGCGAACTTGCTGGTGGTGAATTCGGTCCTATTACTGTTGCAGAAAAAACAGAATTATTGCCAAAACGCGATGCGATTGAATTGAAGCAAGCTCAAGTTGATCAATTACTTGGTTATAAAGTTGAATCTGATTTTATTACAGATGCTTTAACTAGTTTAGGTTGCACTGTTACTGTTAACGCTGAAGGTGAGTGGACTGTAGTGCCACCATCACATCGTTTCGATATGGTTATTTACCAAGACTTGATTGAAGAAGTTGCACGTATTCATGGTTATGACAACATTCAAATCAGTCTACCTGTTATTGATGTAAAACTTGCAAAATACAAAGATCAATTTGAACTTGCACAATTGCGTCAAACAGTTGTTGCGCTAGGTTATCAAGAAGCAATTAGTTTTAGTTTTGCAGATTTGAAACTTGAAAAGCAATTAAACCCTGCTGTGAATCCATTGGCATTGGCAAACCCAATTTCAAGCGACTTAGCAGTAATGCGTTCTACATTGTTATCAAGTTTGATTCCATGTGTGCAATACAATATTAATCGCCAGCAAAGTCGTGTTCGCTTCTTTGAATTAGGTTTACGCTTTGATTATCAAGATGCAGCAAGTATTCATGATCTTAAGCAGATTCCAACTTTAGCGTTAATTGCTGTAGGTTCAAAGAGTGTTGAATCTTGGCATGGTAAAGTACAAGCAATGGATTTCTTTGACTTCAAAGGTGAGGTAGAGGAAGTCTTAGCAGCGGCACGCTTAAATGTTGAATATGTACGTTCAGAAAAATCGTGGTTACATCCTGGCCAATCTGCTGAAATTTTAGTAGATGGAAAATCGATTGGTTATTTAGGTCGTTTACACCCATCTTTAGAAGATGCACTAGATTTGAGCACAACTTGGGTTGCTGAACTTGATCAGCAGGCTGTTTTGCAAACTTATGTATCTAATTTTACAGAATTATCACGATTTCCATCGGTTAGACGTGATATTGCGCTTTTAATTAATGATAAGATTGATGTTAGCGAAATTCAGCAACTTATCGAAAAAACAGGCGGAGAGTTATTAGACTCTACTTGGTTATTCGATGTGTATACTGGTCAAGGTGTTGAAGAAGGCAAGCGTTCACTCGCATTTGCTTTGTTATGGCAACATCCATCACGTACACTTGAAGATGCTGAAATTAAATCTGGTATGGATAGCATACTTCAAGTTTTAGAACAAACTTACCAAGCTACATTGAGGGCCTCATGACAGCACTAACAAAAGCAGAAATGGCTGATCATTTAAGTGAGCTCACGAGTTTAAATCGACGTGAAGCAAAACAAATGGTCGAGTTATTCTTCGATGAGATTAGCCAAGCGCTAATCTCTGGGGAACAAGTTAAACTTTCAGGTTTTGGGAATTTCGAACTACGTGACAAACGTCAACGTCCAGGTCGAAACCCTAAAACAGGTGAGGAAATTCCGATTTCCGCTCGCCGTGTTGTAACCTTCCGTGCGGGACAAAAATTCCGTCAACGCGTTGGAAATGAGCAGATCGATTGATCTGCTTTTTTATGCCTTTAATTGAATGAAATATCGGTATTGTTATTAAGGGCTTTGTTATATATGTGACTTAAAGCATAGTGAATAGATTTTTTATAAATTTTAGGCATAAAAAAAGAGAACCGAAAGGTTCTCTTTTTTTGAGTAAATAATCGTTAGATTATTTAGCTTCAGAAGCAGCAACTTCAGAAGCAGCATCGATAGCTTCAGATGCAGCAACAGTAGCTTCAGAAGCAGCAGCTTCAGCTTGAACAGCAGCGTCAGATGCAGCAACAACTTCAGAAGCAACAGCTTCAGATGCAGCAGCAGGAGCTTCTTCAGTTTTTTTAGCACAACCAACGAAAGCTAAAGTAGTAGCAACTGCAGCAGCAATAGCGATTTTTTTGAATAACATGGCATCACTCTCTAAAAGAATTAGATTAAAAATAACCTACGTTAGCCTGTAGTTTGCTTTTATTATCCTAAATTTGTTAGGCAGTAACAATGCATGAGCAGTCTAACTGGTCTGCGGCTATCCTATCACTGAGCATGGGGAATTGCTACTAAAGATTAAAGAAAAATGTTTAAAAAATGACTAATTTTTAGGTTTATTAACAGGAAATAACTATAAAAAATTAAATATAAATAGGATAAGTGCAATATAAACCCTTAAATTTACTATGGTTTTTGTTAAATAAATTATAATAATCATAAACTTAAAAATAAAGTTACATAAAAAAAGAGCAAATGTTTATTTATGTAATTGATGTCAACCAAATAAAAAGGGCTATCGTTTAGATAGCCCTTTTATTGAAATATAAGTGAATATTAGTTTGAAGCTTTACGTTTCATTTGATCAAAGAAATCATCATTAGTTTTCGTTTCTTTCATGCGATCAAGTAGGAATTCCATTGCGGCTAATTCATCTTGAGTATGAAGTAACTTACGTAAAATCCAGACTTTACGTAGATTATCTTCACTCATTAAACGCTCTTCACGACGAGTACCAGATTTTTTGATATTCATTGCAGGGAATACACGTTTTTCTGCAATACGACGATCAAGTGTAATCTCTTGGTTACCAGTACCTTTGAACTCTTCGTAAATAACTTCATCCATTTTACTACCTGTTTCAATTAAGGCAGTAGAGATGATTGTAAGAGAACCACCTTCTTCAATATTACGTGCAGCACCGAAGAAGCGTTTTGGACGTTCTAATGCGTGTGCATCAACACCGCCTGTTAATACCTTGCCTGAAGAAGGGATTACAGTGTTATAAGCACGCGCTAAACGCGTAATAGAGTCAAGTAAGATAACAACGTCTTTCTTATGCTCAACAAGACGTTTTGCTTTCTCAATAACCATTTCAGCAACTTGTACGTGACGAGCAGGTGATTCATCAAATGTAGATGCAATCACTTCACCACGAACTGTACGTTCCATTTCAGTTACTTCTTCAGGACGCTCATCAATAAGAAGAACGATTAAGAAAACTTCTGGGTTATTACGTACGATTGATTGCGCAATGTTTTGAAGCAACATTGTTTTACCCGCTTTTGGCGGAGCAACAATAATAGAACGCTGACCTTTACCAATAGGGGCAACTAAATCGACAACACGTGCTGTTAAATCTTCAGTTGTACCGTTACCTAGTTCCATTACCAATTGTTCAGTTGGGAATAAAGGTGTTAAGTTTTCAAATAAGATTTTGTTACGCGCATTTTCTGGTGTGTCGTAGTTAATTTGATTTACTTTTAATAAAGCAAAATAACGTTCACCTTCTTTAGGAGGACGAATAGTACCGTTAATGGTATCGCCAGTGCGAAGGTTAAAACGACGAATTTGAGATGGGCTGATATAGATATCATCAGGACCAGCTAAATACGAACCTGCTGCTGTGCGTAAGAAACCAAAGCCATCTGCTAGAATTTCGAGAACGCCATCACCAAAGATCTCTTCACCATTCATAGCATGACGCTTTAAGATGGCAAAAATAATGTCTTGCTTACGGTTACGAGCCATTCCTTCGAGACCCATAAACTCTGCAATTTTGATGAGTTCGCCAATCGGTTTTTTCTTGAGTTCTGTTAAATTCATATGTGGTCAGATAGAAAGTGAAATTCTAAGGTACGGTTGGATAGAAAGCACAAATAGGCCGCAGACATGCAAAAAACGAAAGTAATTGATTCGCACAATAACAATTCAGAGAACTGAAATTTTATTAAAAAAGAAGTGTGAAAAACAATTTCTGTTGCCGAGCGGCATCTTATGTGTTGTGTCTTGTAAGAACTAAGGGACTAGAAACCCAATATTTCTTGAATATGCAATATAAGAGAGAATAAGGGATTTGTCAATTTCTAGCCGAAAAAAATACGCTATATTTCATAGCGTATTTTTTAATCTTGATGATTCTGTCTAAATTCTTAGATATTTTCATCAATGAAAGCAGTTAATTTAGATTTTGGAGCAGCGCCAACTTGTTGTGCTACAACCTCACCATTTTTGAACATTAACAAAGCAGGAATGTTGCGGATGTTGTAGTTCACAGCTGTTTGTTCGCATGAAGTTACATCAACTTTAACAATTTTAACTTTACCTTCGTATTCTGTAGCTAATACTTCTAGTACAGGTGCAATTGCTTTACATGGCGCGCACCAGCCCGCCCAAAAGTCAACAAGTACAGGTGTGTCAGATTCTAATACGTCTGCAGAGAAGTTAGCATCTGTTGTGTTTACGATGTTGCCAGACATGGGTTTTGCTCCGATATAATCTTTTTAAAGATGGTATTAATGTTCTTAGTATTACATAGCCATCTTTAACAATGTAGGGGTATAGTTAAATTTTCAACCTTTCTGTATTTTTTGTCTAATTGATGCTCACGATGATGATAATCGTGTAACACTATTGTCATAAATAAGAAAAAGTGATGGATGCCCAAAAAACACATTATAAATGGCTTTTAAATTGCATGTAGGTGAATTACTCTAGTCACAGTTCTGAATAGGTTTATTTATAGAATGTCTGATTTTTTAATTGATGAAGAGTTACTTGCTGCTATTGATATGGGATCAAATAGCTTTCATTTAGCTATTGCTCGTGTAGATCACGGAGAAGTAAAAAAAGTTGCGTCAATGTCAGAAAAAGTGCAATTGGCAGCAGGCTTAGATGAAAATAAGAACTTAACAGAAGCAGCTCAACAACGAGGTTTAGCTTGCTTGGCTCGTTTTGTAGGGCGTTTAGGATCAGTTCAGCCAAACCGTTTGCGTATTGTAGCCACAAATGCTTTACGCCAAGCGAAAAATGGACATGAATTTATTCAAAAAGCGGCTGAAATTTTACCAAAACCAATTGAAATTATTGCTGGTCGTGAAGAAGCTCGTCTTATTTATTTAGGTGTATCTCACACAATGGAAAATAGTGGGCGTCGTTTAGTTGTTGATATTGGTGGTGGTTCAACAGAATTGATTATTGGTGAAGAGTTTGAGCCAATTCATACAGAATCATTGCAAATGGGCTGTGTCGCTTTCACTAAAAAGTTTTTCCAAGATGGAGAAATTACAGCGAAAGCGTTTGATAAAGCATTTGTTGCAGCACGAAAAGAATTATCAGGTATTGCTAATACATATAAAAAAGAAGGTTGGGATACCGTTGTTGGTTCGAGTGGAACAATTAAGGCGTGTCGTCAAATTATTGTAAATATGGGCTGGAGTGATGAAAAAGAAAGTCTCACTCGTGAAGGTCTAGATAAGCTAAAAGATAAGTTATTTAAATATAAACATATTTCAGATATGGAGTTTGATGGTCTTAAAGAAGATCGTCGAGCAGTTTTGCCAGCAGGCATTGCCATTTTATATGCCGTTTTTGATGTTTTAGAGATAGATTCACTTTTATATTCTGATGGGGCATTACGTGAAGGTGTAATGTATGACCTTTTAGGTCGTTTCCAACATGAAGATATTCGTGATCGAAGTGTTCAAGCACTTATGGGGCGTTACAACTCAGATCCTAAACAAGCAGAACGTGTCGTTAAAACAGCGCAGAATTTGTTTGATTGTGTTGCTGAAAAACTACATTTAACTAGTGATGATAGTGATTTACTGCGTCGTGCTGCTTATTTACATGAAATTGGCTTAGCGATTAGTCACGCTGGTTATCATCGTCATGGTGCATACTTATTGCAACATTCTGATATTGCTGGTTTCTCACAAATTGACCAAAATCATCTTTCTCATTTAGTTGCTCATCACCGTAGAAAGTTACGAAGTGATGCTAAATTTGACATTATGAAAGTAGGTGGTAGCAAATTACTGCACTTATGTCTATTGCTTCGATTATCTGTTTTATTAAATCACAGTCGTAGCGATGAGATGCTTCCTGCCATTGAATTGGTGGTACATAATGAGCAACAATGGCAACTAAGTGTTTCTGGCGATGCAAAACAATGGCCTTTACTTGTTGCAGACTTGCATGATGAGCAAGTGCAATTTAAGCATTGTGACATTGAATTGAATATTCAGGCGGAACAATTCATTCATTAACGTACGGTTAATTTAAGGATAAGGTCGACCTATGAAAAATAAAACAGCCCAATCTAAAGCATGGGCAACAGTTCAAATTGCACGTCATCCTGAACGTCCGCAGTTCCTAGATTACGTTGGTGAAATTTTTACAGAATTTGATGCTTTGCATGGTGATCGCTTGTTTGGTGATGATGGTGCAATGGTAGGTGGTTTAGCTCGTTTTGATGGTCAACCAGTGATGATTGTTGGTCAACATCGCGGTCGTAGCACACGTGAAAAATTACAGCACAATTTTGGTATGAGTAACCCAGAAGGTTATCGTAAATCTCAGCGTCTTTTAGATATGGCTGAGCGTTTTAATCTTCCTGTATTGACTTTTATTGACACAATGGGCGCATACCCAGGTGTTGGTGCTGAAGAGCGTGGTCAAGCTGAAGCTATTGCAACAAGTCTTGCACAATTGTCTAACTTAAAAGTACCTGTAATTGCTACTGTACTTGGTGAAGGTGGTTCTGGTGGTGCTTTAGGTATTGGTGTTGCAGACCGTGTGATTATGCTTTCTCACAGTATTTATTCAGTGATTTCACCTGAAGGCTGTGCTTCAATTTTGTGGAAAACAGCTGAAAAGGCTGAACAAGCAAGTGATGCATTGGCGCTTACAGCCGAAAAATTGAAAAAAATGGGCATTGTGGAATATGTTGTAGATGAAGGTGAGGGTGCTCACTTACATCCAGAACAAGTTATGCAAAACTTGAAGACTGTGTTAAAACAAGCGCTTGAAGAATTGCAACCAATGGATGCGAATGAACGATGCGAAGCGCGTTACCAGCGTTTAATGAAGTTTGGCAGCGACAATTTAGGTCTAACTGCTTAAAACAACTTCAGAATTTTCCAGAAAATTCTTCGTTTTTAATAGGGTGTAGTGGTGGCATGGATTCCATGTTGCTTCTGCATCTGATGTCACTGTTATACCCAGGAAAAGTTCGTGCAATTTATGTTGATCATCAATTGCAGTCTTCAAGCGAACAATGGGGCGAGTTTGTTTTGGCGCAATGCCAACAACTGAATGTTCCATGTATTGTGCAGGCTGTAAATGTTGCTGATGGCAATTTAGAAAGCCAAGCAAGATCAGCTCGATATCAAGCATACGAACAACATATCCAGTCTAATGAAATTTTAGTCCTCGCACATCACCAACAAGATCAAGCTGAAACCTTAATGCTTCGCTTACTTTCGGGTGCAGGTATTCATGGTTTATCTGCTATGCGTGAAATAGATTGCCGTGAAAGTTTAACTATTTGGCGACCATTACTTAATACGTCACATGATCAAATTTGCCAATGGGCGGATCAATTGAATGTGCAAAATATTCAAGATCCGACAAATAGCGATACGCATTATGATCGAGCATGGTGTCGTGAAGAGTTGTGGCCTATTTTGCAGTCACGCTTTCCAAAAATGCAGCAAGCTTTAGTCCGAACCAGTTATTTAATGCAAGATGCTGAAGAAATTTTGCATGAGGTGCTATTACAAGATTTAGAGTGTTGTGGTGATGATATAAAATTAAATTTAAATGAATTCAATAAACTTACTTGTGCAAGAAAACGTCAGCTTTTATCTTATTGGATGAAAGGTCAGAATCAGTATCGACCATCATTTGATATGGTTGAGCGTATTCAAAATGAAGTAATTGATTCAAAATTAGATTCACAAGCTGCTGTACATTGGAGTGGATTTTATTATGCTCGCTATCAGCAAGTGTTATATCGAATTTCAAAAGATGTATTTCTGGCGGAAAAATCAATTGATTTAACACCCATAGCTCAGCAGTTTAAGTTAAATGAATGTATTTATTTACCTTCGGGGCAATTTCAAATTTCCACTCAAGATATAGGCTTGTCTTTTGAGTTGCTTGAAAAACCATTGTGTTTAACGATTAGAGAAGGTGGTGAAAAAATTCATTTGTATGGTCGAATAGGGGCTTGGCCGTTAAAAAAAGCCATACAAGAAGCACAAATTTTTCCATGGCAACGTCATACAATACAAATATTAAGCATAGATAATGTTATGCTAGGTGCGTTTACACCGAAAGGTTTTTGGTTGGCACAATCTGTGTATTGTGAAACAGGTGGTTGGCAACCAAAGTTAATGAACAAAGATCAAACTCATAGATGAGCGTGAAAAAATGACGGCAGTTTTAGATTGTAATATTAGTTTTATTGGTGGCGGTAACATGGCTCAAGCCTTAATAGGTGGCTTGATTGCACGTGGTTTACCTGCAACACGTATTACAGTTTCAGATCCAGTAGAACAAGTACGTCAGTTGTTGCAAGAAAAGGATGTGCAAGTTACTGAAGATAATGTGGCAGCAATTCAAACAGCAGATGTAGTTGTTTTTGCAGTAAAACCACAAGTTTTGGCACAAGTTTTAAAGCCGTTAAATGGGCTATTTACGAATAAATTGGTGATTTCAATTGTTGCGGGTGCTGAAATTTCAACAATTTCAGAGTTGCTTGGAACTGACCAAGTTGTCCGTGTTATGCCAAATACACCTGCACTTGTTCAAACAGGTGCGCATGGTTTATATGCAACAGAAGCTGTCTCTGAAAAAGACCGTAATTTGGCAAGTCAAGTTTTAGCAGCAACAGGGTTGGCTATTTGGGTAAATACAGAAGCTCAGATTGATGCTGTAACCGCAGTTTCTGGTTCTGGTCCTGCATATTTCTTCTATTTAATGGAGAGTATGATTCGTGCAGGTAAAAACCTAGGTTTAGATGAAAAAGTTGCAACAGAATTGACTTTGCAAACAGCCTTGGGTGCTGCACAAATGGCAATTACCAGTTCAAATACACCAGCAGAATTGCGTAAGAATGTAACGTCACCCAATGGTACAACACAAGCTGCGATTGAAGTTTTTGATCATGGTCAAGTTTCACAAACCATTCAAGCTGCATTAGCTGCTGCGCAAAAGCGTAGTCAGGTGCTTGCACAAGACTTGAGTGATAGCGTTAAATAAATTTGAATTAATTAGGAAAGTTTCGATATGGGTGCAAATTCTGCGCTAATTTTTGGCATCATCATTAACGTAGCGATTTTGCTCGTATTCTTCCGCTTTTTAATGCAATTGGCAGCAGTAAGCCCTTATAACCCAGTTGTACTTTCTACGGTAAAAGCAACCAAAATCGTGGATGTTTTTAGCCGAATTTTTCCAACTGTTGCAAATGGACGAGTAAATTTAGCAGCATTAGCTTTAGTTGTTGTCCTGTATTTGTTGAAAATTTTTGGCATGATGTACTTAGCAGGTGCAATGCCAAATAGTCCTATTCACTTGGTTATTTTAACTTTTGTGACGATGATTCAAGATTTAATTCGCTTTTGTCGTTACTTAATTTTTGCCACTATTATTTTGAGTTGGGTTGTGATGTTTACACAATCGCGCTCACCTTATATTGAAGTCATTCAAGAGTTAGCTGAGCCTTTGCTTGCGCCATTTCGTCGTATTTTACCGAATATGGGAATGATTGATCTTTCTCCAATTGTTGCTTTCTTAGCATTGTTTGTTGCAGAAATTATTATGAATGAAGTCGCAAAAGCATTATTGATTGGGCTATAAAATTTCAGTAATAAAAAAGGACGCTAATGCGTCCTTTTTTATGTTAAAGCGAAATTCCCTCTCTTTTTAGGGGAGGGGTAGGGAGAGGTATTCCCAACCTTCCTCCTACAAGGAGAAAGAAGCTTTACCTTAATGCGCCTCGTCCCAGTTTTTACCTTTACCTACTTCTACAATAAGTGGTACTGAAATTTGTAAAACAGATTGCATGACTTCAGCAAGTTTTGGTGCAAGCTCATCTGCAATGTTTTCATCAACTTCAAATACCAATTCATCGTGTACTTGTAAAAGCATTTTGGCTTGATCTTTTGGAAGCATTTTTTCAACCTCAATCATTGCCATTTTAATGATATCTGCTGCTGAACCTTGAAGTGGCGCATTAATCGCTGCACGTTCAGCGGCTTTACGTACCATCATATTTCGGGCATCGATATCTGGTGTATATAAACGACGACCTAAGATTGTTTCAACAAAGCCTTGTTCTAAAGCAACTTGGCGAGTGCGTTGCATATACTCGTAAATGCCAGGGTAGCGATGGAAGTATTGCTTAATATAATCTTGCGACTCTTGGCGAGTAAAACCAAGTTGACGAATAAGACCAAATTCAGACATGCCGTAAAGTAGACCGAAGTTTACAGCTTTGGCTTGGCGACGTTGATCATTGGTCACATCTTCAAGAGCAATGCCTAAAACCTCTGAAGCTGTGCGACGGTGAACATCTTGACCATTATTAAATGCATCGACTAAGGCTGCATCTTGTGAAAAATGAGCCATTAAGCGCAATTCAATTTGTGAGTAATCGGCAGCAAGTAAAATACGACCTTGAGGTGCAATAAATGCTTTACGAATTTGACGTCCAATTTTTTCACGAACAGGAATATTTTGTAAATTTGGGTCAGTAGATGATAAACGACCTGTTGCCGTTAAAGCTTGATGATAGCTTGTATGTACACGATGTGATTCATCATTGGCTTGTTTTAATAAGCCATCTGTATAAGTGCTTTTGAGCTTCGATAAACCACGATATTCCAAAATTAAATCTGTAATCGGGTGATCAATTTTTTCTAAAACACTTTCACTTGTACTGTATTGACCTGTAGACGTTTTCTTTCCGCCTTTCAGACCTAACTTATCAAACAAAACCTCACCAACTTGCTTTGGTGAGCTGACATTGAAGCTTTCGCCTGCAATTTCAATAATTTGATTTTCTAAATTTTGAATGGTATTAGCAAAATCTACGCCTAACTCATCTAAGAAGTTTAAATCTAGCTCAATACCGTTTTCTTCCATCATTGTTAAAACACGAGCAACAGGCATTTCAATATTATGAAGAAGGTTTAAAAGCTCTGGATGCTTACGTAATTTTTCATCTAAAACTTCATAAAGACGATAAGTCACATGTGCATCTTCAGCGGCATAATGTGCTGCTGTTTCAATTTCAATTTGATTAAAGGTTTTTTGTTTAACGCCTTTACCTGCAACTTGCTCATAAGTTGTGGTTAAGTGACTCAAATATAAACGTGAAACATCATCCATACCGTGGCGTGTTGCAACAGAATTTAATACATAAGATGCAAGCATGGTATCGAAATACCAACCTTGTAACGCAATGCCGTGATTTTCTAAAACGTGTGCATCATATTTTAAATGATGTCCAATTTTTTGAATTTCAGGGTTTTCTAAGATTGGTTTAATTTGAGCTAAAACTGTTTCACGATTTAATTGTTCAGGAGCACCTTCATAATCGTGTGCGAGCGGAACGTAATATGCATCATTAGCATCGAAGGCAACAGAAAAACCAACAATTTGTGCAACACGATAATCTAAACTTGTTGTTTCTGTATCAAAAGCAAAACGCTTTTCTGTGTTTAAGCGTTGGAATAATTTGTCCCAATCTACTTGAGTTAAAACGGTATGATAAGTTGCTTCACCGAGTTGATCATCTACACTTGTTACGGATGCATGATCTTCATTTTCTGTTGATGCTGCTACAGTTGTATCTTTTACAATCGCTTTAGTTGCTTGCTTGTAGGTTGCATTATTTGGGTTGTTTGGATGATCCAATGACTGTAATTGAGTACGGAATTCTAGCTCAGTATATAAGTTACGAAGTGCATCGACATTTGGATCTTGTAGTTTTAAGTCATCATAACCAAAGTTTAAATCTAGATCGATCACAATACTTGCAAGTTGATGGTCTAAGGCAATGCCTTCTACGCTGTCTTTAATGTTTTGACCAACTTTGCCTTTAACTTTATCGACATTTTCTAAAATACCGCCGATAGAACCGTATTCCGTAAGTAGTTTGGCAGCAGTTTTCGCACCAACACCAGGAACACCCATAATGCCGTCAGAAGCATCACCCATAAGAGTCAAGTAGTCGATAATTTGATTTGGCCAAACGCCAAATTTTTCAAATACACCATTTACATCAAGTGGACGTTCTTTAAAACTGTCTTCTAGGGTCACTTTATCAGTCACAAGCTGCGCCATGTCTTTATCTCCTGTAGAGATAAGAACTTGATGACCTAAAGCTTCGGCACGTTTTGCTAAAGTACCAATGACATCATCAGCTTCAGCACCAGGAAGGGTATGTAGCGGAATACCTAAAGCACGAATAAGCGCATGTAGATATGGAATTTGTTGTGAAAGCTCATCAGGCATACTCGGACGATCACCCTTATAAATAGGTGAAAGTTCATGTCTGAAAGTTGGTTCGGGAGTATCGAAAATAACAGCCATATGTGTAGGCTGAATTCGACGCATTAACTTTTGAATAGCAGCAATTGCACCACGGACGGCATTTGTTTGCAATCCTGTTGACGTGGTTAATGGGGGCACAGCGTGAAATGCACGAAATAAAAAGTATGAGCCATCGACCAAGACAAATGGTGGCATTGATAAAGTCCTTATCCAAATAACGGTGTTATTGTACGTGATTTTTGAAGTTATCGCAGAAACATGATTTTAACGCTAGATTATCGAAGATCTATACAAGATAAAATATGTGAGTTTGTGGAATTAATATAAATAGATAAAAAATCCCTCACATTGGAGGGATTTTATTTTTGAAAGAATTATTTTAAGTCAGGTTCTCGTTTAACTTCTTTCTCATTTGCATATTGATCGATATCTTCTTGTGTTAATGGGCGAAGAGGGTGGTCAACAAAGCCCATTTTAGGAACAGGTATTTCGATTTGATTTGAAAGGAAACCATTTCGAATACGTTCTTGCATTTCATCTCGAACTTTTAAGAAGTTTTCTTGCTGGCACCAAACGGCAAAAAGTAACTCAATTGATGATTCACGGAAAGCCGTTACGGTAACCGCAGGCTTTGGATCGGTAAGTACCAAGTGATATTTATTTGCAACATCCAATAAAACTTCACGTACTTTAATGATGTCTTCGTGGAAATTAATAGCAAGCGTAATCGGGATTCGCCGTATGGGAAACTTAGATAAGTTTTGTACAGGGGCTCGAATAAGTTGCTCGTTTGGCAAACGGACATAAATATTATCTTGTGTAAGAAGTTTTACTGATAGCAAATCAATCGAAATTACTTCACCTTCAATGGTATGTCCACGGATAAGTGTAATTTGAATGGTATCTCCAATTTCAAAGGAGCCTTCGCCAATCAAGAAAATACCACTAATTAAGTTAGATGCAGATGTTTGTGACGCAAAACCCAGTGCAACCGTTAAAATACCTGCTGCACCCAAGAATACACTAAGTTTAAATCCTGCTTCTTTTAGACTTGTCATAAAGAATAACAAGAAAATGAAGTAGAAAATCCCTCGACGCCAAATAAGACGTTGATGTGCGTTAAAACGAGATCCGATAGTACGAATAAAGGTGTTTGAAATAAAACGTGCAATTAAAAAGCCAATAAAACATAAAATAATTGCGACTAAAATTTCAGTTAAACGATCTGTATTAATATTGGTAAATATACCTGTGATCGTTTGGGTAACATCTTTTGTAATTTGATTATCTGCCATGTTACCCCCTTAGAAAAATGATTCAAACATATTAAATAACATACCAGCAGGCTCACGTGGTGGATGAAGATAGGTAACTTCGCCAGCAAGTGGTGGTGTTCTATTTTCTAAGCGAATTCGAGGAGGTCTATCTAAACCTTCATGAATGACTTTAATTTGAGAAGTCCATAAGCGATCTGTTGTTTCACTATAAAATAAAGGTAAAGCAGGAACAGGGACGCTCATTCGATCAAAACGAAGTTGCTGATTACTTGTATTATGAAATTCAATAGGTGTAACGGCACGAAATGCACGACGTGTAAGTTGTTTTAACTCTGTTCTACCATCGACGGCTGTGGCATAACAAATTTCCCCAGTACGAGGGTTAGGGCCAAACCAAGTATCTTTAGGTAAAATAATAGGTAAGTCGAATATTGGCTCTTTGTGACCTTCAATAAAGCCTGATAGCCATAAAGGTGTACTAATATATAAGGTTCCACGTTGACCAGCAGGAATGTAAATCGGGTCAATAGGTTTAATTACGACTGATCGATTTGCAAGGCGTGGTAGTAATTGTAATTTACTTTCAGTTTTCCTAAACATGTAGCGTTCAATTTCAAGCGGTTGAGGAAATCCAAAATTTGGATCTTCAATTTTATGCCACACTTGCTCATAGTCATATTGAACTTGAGGGCGATGGTATTCCAAGCGCCACTCCTGCATGCCACGAGTAATACGAAAAAGTAGAGAGCCAAATTGCCATGCTTGAGGAATATTGAGTTCGAATTCTTTTTCTCCCCACCACTGAATGTCATGAGGATTAGATTTTAAAAAAGTATTATTTTCTGACAATTCAATATCCTTCTTCTTCCTAGGTACTAAACAGACGTATTGTTACTATATATCTTAACGTATATGTAAATTTAATTATTTCAATATTATTATGGAAACAAGCATAAGATGTTTAAATAGTTACAAATTAGTAAATATAAATTTATAACACAATTTGAAAAGAGTGCTTATTTAAAGCACGCAAATAAAAAATCAGTAGCACGTGCTACTGATTTTGAACGCACTAGCTTTACTTTACCAAAGTTCGATAATTTTACTCATTAATTGTGCACGAAATGGTGCTGTCGGGTTGCCTGCGTTACGACGAGTTTCATTTTCATAAAATTTCTGCCATGTTTGTATCATTTCTAATGAAACATCTTGGCTTTTAAGTTTTTGAACGTCTTCTTTGGTGATGTTGTTTAATCTCTTTTCAGCACCATCAGGTCCTGTGCCCCAACCAATAACCCCTTGTCCGAATGAAGGAAGACTCATGTTATTTGGTGTAGGTGGTATTTCTAAACGTGGAATATTTGGATTCACTAAAGACTGTATTTGTGGGCGAACATTTTTTGAAATAGTGAGTTCTGCAAATACTGTTGATGACATACAAATAAGGAATGTACTAACGATGGCGTTTTTTAGCATAATAATAGGAGATGGATGTAAATAAGAATCATTATTATAATATAAGCTTGCTTGTATTTAAAATGATATTGTTCTGAAAGACGATATATTAGTAATTAATTAAAACGCGATGATTCATGAGTGGCATAGAGTCACGAATCACTTGTTGTTCAGCTAAGTCGAAGGGAACGGTAATAAGCTGAGCTCCTTCATTTTCAACACTCGCTAGAATTTTCCCGCGAGAATTGGTTGCAGCTGTATGCCCCCAAGTTTGACGTTTCTCGCCGTGCCAACCCTGTTGAGCTGCACCTAAAACTTGACATTGACTATCCATTGCACGTGCTTGTAATAACAGTTGCCAGTGCATTTCACCTGTTGTGTAGGTAAAAGCAGCTGGTGCAGTTAAAATATTTGCACCTTGGTTCCGAAGCATGAGCGCTAGCTCAGGAAAGCGTAAGTCATAGCAAACCATTAAGCCGATGTTGCCAAACGGTGTTTTTGCAACAACAACTTCTGTTCCTGGTTCAAAGTTTTTAGATTCTTGATATCCACCAACGGCATCACTTACTTGTACATCAAATAAATGAATTTTGTCATAGCGAGCTTCAGTTCTTTCAGGGCTTATACATAAGCTCGACGTTCTTACACGACCATCTGAAATAACGCTACCATTTGGACGAAATGGGCATGGGAGAGTGCCTGCAATAATCCAAATTTGATATTGATGCGCTAAGTTCTCAAGACGTGCTTGAATACTTAAGAATTGTTCAGCCGTATCACGTTGTTTACCTGCAGCAAAACAAATGAAGTTTTCAGGAAATACAATGAGTTCAGCACCATCTGCTTTACTTTGTTGAATTAATGATTCAATAACAGTGAAGTTTGCTTCAATGTCATTTTGGGAGTTCATTTGTGCAACAGAAAGTAAAGTCATGGGGGAGATACCAAAAATTAGATTAAACGTTTTGGTTAGACGTTTGCTCTAGATTGTCTTGTTCTTTTTGAAGCTGTTTAACCAAAGGTTCGAACATATTTTCGTTACTTTGATTTAACTTCATTAATGTTTTGTGAGCATCTAAAACTGTAGTGAGCATTGCGCTATGCGTAATATGTTCTTCCATTAATGCAAGAGTGCATACAGAAGGATCACCACAGTAATTTAAAATCACAAAAACCTGACCCAAGCCCATACTGTTGGCTAAGGTTGTAATATCTGGATTTGTAGAGAGCATTACAGCTTGAATATTATGAGCTTGTTTAAGCTTTAAGCCTAATTTCGCTAAAATTCCTAAAACTGTACTATCAATAAATGTTGTTTGCGTCATATCTACGATAGCGCCGACTACATTTTGTTGCTGTTCAATTTTACTAAGAAGTTTGTCTAAACTGATGCAAGATTGGGCACGCACTTCGCCAATAAGCTTAAATATATGCGTTCCATCCAAGCTTGCGTATTCAACATGACCTGTTGACATATAAATGCCATTTGCAGAGAAGGATAGAAAATTATCCCATAGCCAATCTATAGACTCAAGTATTAAACGGTCTTATCTGCTATGCTATGTTTTTAAGTTATTGAAAATAAAGTTAATTTATTCGCTTTAAACTGAGGATGGCAATATCATCTGCCACATGTTCAGGTGCTTGAAATGACTGATTTTTTAAATGGAAGACTAATTGTTCAAATTGTTCGCTTAAACCACCATCGAAAGGTTCAAGTGCGCCATCAGAACAAATAATAAAGCGTGCTTGTTTATTTAGCGTGCATTCAAATTCTTCAACTTCAAGGTCTTCAGTAAGTCCCAATGGAAAGCTACTTGTATTTAAAACAATTGGTGTTTGATTGGGTTCAAAAATAATGGCGGGAGGATAGTGACCTGCACTAGACCAACGAAGTTGATGTGTTTCTAGATTTAAAATACCGCTGATCATCGTAATATGCTTTTCAATGTTCTCTTGAACAAGCATACCGTTTAATTTTTTGATTAACTCTCTAGGCGATTTTGAGCGACCATGAAAAGCTGCCATCCATGAAGTGAGTAGGCTACTTGTGACACCATGTCCTGAAACATCAGCTAAATAGAACATTAATTCTTTATCACTAATTTTCCAATAATCGAACCAATCACCAGATAAATAAGCTGAAGGTTGAAATAAGGTTTCAACTTTATAATTTGTGAGTTCGATAGGGTTGGGAAGTAAGCGTTTTTGTAATTCTGCAGCGGAAGGTAGGTCGCGACTATCTTGATTTCGTTTATATTGCGCATCAATTTTTGAAAGTGCATTTTGAGGATTGCTAGGTAAATTATTCCATAGCCAACCTGCTAAAGCACCCATTTCCCAAGCTTGTGCTAAAGCAATTCCTTCAGAATCAAATGCTAGAACAATTGTAGGTAAAGACCATTGATGGGTTAAATAATCTTGAATATCAGCAATTGCAATAATAGTTGGATCATACAAAGAGATATCTTCTATACGAATCATTTGCACACTAGGAAGCGTCTCAAGTACATAATCTAATTGAGGGATGTCACGTGTGGGTTGAATGAAATACATATTAAAGTGTGTATGAGCCAGTAAAAGAATATAAAAGTACTATAACAATAAGATGGAGAAATACTAGAAAAAGTTAATACTCTCCATCATTGTTAAATCCGTTATTGACTGTTTAATGAATCATCTTGATCATCATCAGAAACGTCATCAATAAAGTTGATACCATCTGCATCTAAACCTTTCTTCTCAGCAATAATAAAGTTTTGACGCTGTAAATAGATATCACGTATTGCTGCGTATTTATCACCTTGTAAAATACCTTCAAGGTCAAGTAGTTGTGCTCGAGCACTGATACCGCGAAGAGCTTGATCAGTCCAATATATGCTGTTGTGATTTAAATAGTTTTGTGGGCGGCCAAAAGTATCAACAGCTAAACCAAAACCATCACGCACAGTACTTGGTCCAAAAACAGGTAAGACTAAATAAGGACCAGATGGCACACCATAATAACCAAGCGTTGTACCAAAGGTTTCTTTTTCACTATCTAAACCAACTCTACGAGCAGGATCAGCAAGACCTAATGTAGTTAGGGTGTTAAATGTAAAACGACCTAATGTTTTAAGTGCACGTAAAGGGCGTCCTTGAATAGTTTGGTTTACCGCGTTCCATGGCTCCCCTAGGTTTGTGCGAAACTGGTGATGAGACTCACGAACATCAACTGGAATTTTAGTTTGATACTGAACTGCGACAGGTCGAACAATTGTTCTATCTAATGCATCGTTAAATGCAAATATTTTTCGGTTTAATGGTTGTAAAGGATCTTTAATATCATCTGGCTGTGCTGCGTTTGCATTCACTTTAAAATTTTTAACTTTAATGTTTTTTAGATCTTTAATAGAACTAGAATTTGAAAATGTTTCATCTGTCTTTATAGAAAGGTCTTCATTGGTTGCATTTGTATTGCTATCCGCTGCATGGCTGAGGCTGGAGAATAAGCCAATTGAGCATAGTGCCAACCAAATAATTTTTTTATCTTGCATAAGTAATCCCAGTACTTTTTATACAAAAAGCAAATGAAGAAAAATAGTAAATCAATGATAACAGTATTTTTGATGCTCGCAATGCTTTCTAATTAGGCAAATATGATAAAAAAAAGTAATTTTTGATTAAATAACCATCGCTTGATAGAAGAAAAATAAAAAAAGTGAAAAAGGGGGTTGTATTGGAATGGGAATGCTGTAGAATGCACATCCATCGGCGGTGATGAAGATTAAAACTTCTGATAAAACAGCAACTTAGCACTAAGTGTTAAGATTGGGTTTTAGAAAGAAAGTTTAAAATAATTTAAATTACCAGTTGACTTTCTAGAGATAGAGAGTAATATAGCCGACCTAGCTTGCTACTGACGAAGTAACAAGAAGATCATTAAGAGATTATGAAGAACAACTTGTGTGGATTTTTACTAGTTGATCAATCGAAATTATTTTCATTGATTTAATGGTAGAAATTACTCGAAGTTTATTTGAGAAATATTTGTCAGAAAATTGATGAGCCAAGATTGGTACCCTTTAAAGGTACTACTGATTTTAAACTGAAGAGTTTGATCATGGCTCAGATTGAACGC
>NZ_JCAKNA010000018.1:0-57879 GCF_059515885.1 Acinetobacter sp. FY683
CCCGGTTGATTAAGGCTCGATTATAGGATGACCAATTGGTTGTACGATAGATTTTAGGGGCAGGTTTATTCATTTTGAAATTATATTGCTGAATAAGCCTTCCATGCTAGGTTTGTGCAACAAAGCCGATCTCAACCATCAATAAAATGCCTATTCTATAAAATAGATTTCTAATATCATTATTTAAAAAATCTCCAACTTATTATTGCAAGCTCAAGAAAAAAAATTGTCAATTATGTACTATTACACTTTGAGACTATAATTTTAAATTTATTTAAACTCTATATTCTGTCCAAATAATTTTAATTTTATTTGTTGAACGATTCTTGAAAATTCACCTAAAAACTTTATGAACCTTTTTTTCTTATTTTCTTTCATTCTTTTTCTTCTCTCTAACTCTAAACTACTGGGAAAATCTTCATGATTTTTCATAAAAACATTATGTTGAATACATATCGCAGGATTTAATTGAATAACCTTTCCTGTAAAACCAGACATAAAGTGTTCAAATACTACGTGATCTAATGGAATTAACTCAGGCTTTTGCTTTAAATAAGCAATAAGTTCCTTAGCTGCTTTTAATGAAAGAATATAACCTGCACAACCATAATGCTTACTAACCAGCTGTCTTAACTCTCTTTTAGAATCAGGACTCTCTCCCTCTATCTTAGATAATAAAACTCTTTGATCAAATTTTTCAATTTTTATAATATTCCAATCATTTTTTATCCACTGATAAGAAGATAAAAATTTATTAGCATCTTCACTTAAAACAACATCATCTTCAAAGATAGTAATATAAGATATATTTTCATCAATCATTTTTTTCCAAATAGCAAAATGACTCATAAAACATGCCAGCTCACCACTAGATATTAAACTCGGTTTAACAATGAATCCCATATTATTGGCTTCATTCATTGCCATTTGTGGTGTTAAAGCATCAAAAAAATCAAATTGAACTTCCTTTGCATTAAACTCAGCAATAATATGATTTCTACGATTACATTCTGATTTTAAACTGATTACATAATTTTTCATAAAAATAATTCTATTGCGTTAAAATCAATATATACAAAGCATATTTTACTACAAATATTACAAATAATAGATGGCCTTATAAATAAAATAATCAGTTAAAAAAACCCATACTGAATGCATACTAATATTTATTTTTAATAATAGCTAACTACTTTGCATTATTGATAAGTTTATATTCATTAAATTTAGTATGAATACGTATTACCCTATAAAATAAAAACATCCTTACATCATTAGAAAATAATCATGAAAAGTGATTTAAACATCTATAGAATGATTAAAAAATTAATCCATTTATTAAGTTTTATTTTTCACCATTACATACTTCATTTTATAGATTAATTAAAAAATTAAACTAATAAAATTCAATCATTGCCTTGTGACTTTACCGATTTATTTCCTTCAAATAAAGAAGGGCCAGCATGCCCAGGTGCATTAATACCCTCTGTATTAAGAATAACACCTATTGTTTTATACATAATTTTCAAATCTATAAATATATTATGGTTATCTACATACCACACATCATATTGAAATCGTTTTTCATATTCCAATTCATTACGACCACTAATTTGAGATAAACCAGTCATACCAGGACGCAATTCTAAACGACGAGCTTGCTCTGGAGAATACAATGGAATAAATTCTTTTAGCATTGGACGAGGTCCTACAATACTCATATCGCCTTTGATAACATTTATAAGTTGCGGCATTTCATCTAAGCTTGTTGATCGCAGTTTTTGACCGAATGCAGTGATACGCTCTTCATCTGATAAAAAGTTCCCATTTTTGTCAGTTGCGTTACTCATAGATCGAAATTTAATTAATTTAAATAACTTTCCATTCTTACCTGGTCGTTCTTGTAAAAAGAATATTGGTAATCCTAAATTTTTATATACCTTATAAGTGACTATTATAAATAAAGGCAATAAAATGATAAGTGCTGAAAAAGAAACGATAATATCAATAAACCTTTTCATCCTCCCCCCATTTAACAGAACTACAATTTTTCCAATTGTATTATTCCATTAAAAAAATAAATAAGTACTTTATATATTTTACTATATAGTTTAATGAAGTAATACTATTGTAGAAATTTTAGAATAAAATTATAGAAACTTTTAACGTTCATCTAAAACCACTTTAGTCTTAACTAAAACTTAAAGTAATACTTATTCAACTCTCTCAAACTATTCCATTATTGTAATATATACCTTCATGCTATGGACTTTTCTTTAAATGTTTTCCTCACAATATTACCTTATGAGAAATACCACTTTGTTCGATTTGATGTAATGTATCTTGATTTCTACTAAACTTCAATTCGACTCTATATTTATTACAATAGACTATAAATCAAATTTATTCATGTCAAAATAACATAGGAAAATTTAAAATGAAAGTATGAAAACTCATTACTCTCATACAAATTTTCAGCTCGTTCACATAATTTGGAAATAAAATGACAAAGCTTACCTGTTTTAAAGCCTACGATATTCGTGGCAAACTTGGCACAGAACTCAATGAAGATATCGCCTATAAAGTAGGTCGTGCTTATGGTCAAATTTATCAACCAAAAACTGTAGTTGCAGGTTGTGATGTTCGTTTAACCAGTGAAGGCTTAAAACAAGCAACCATAAAAGGTTTAAATGATGCAGGCGTAAACGTTCTTGATTTAGGCATGACAGGTACTGAGGAAGTATATTTCGGTGCTTTCCATCTTGATGTTCAAGGTGGTATTGAAGTCACTGCAAGTCATAATCCAATGGACTACAATGGCATGAAATTGGTTCGTGAAAATGCACGTCCTATTAGTGCCGATACAGGTTTAAAAGAAATTCAAGCTTTAGCAGAATCAGGTACATTTAATGATGTTGCTGTAAAAGGTACATCTGAGAAATACAATGTCTTACCTGAGTTTATCAATCATTTAATGACATATATTAACCCTGCAAAAATTAGCCCATTGAAACTTGTAGTCAATGCAGGTAATGGTGCAGCAGGTCATGTTATTGATGCGATTGAAGAAAAATTCCAAGCTTTAAATATCCCTGTAAAGTTTATTAAAATTCATCATGAAGCTGATGGTACTTTCCCAAATGGTATTCCTAACCCTATTTTAGTTGAAAACCGCGATAGTACACGTAATGCTGTACTTGAACATGATGCAGATATGGGTATTGCCTGGGATGGCGATTTCGACCGTTGTTTCCTTTTTGATGAAAAAGGGCAATTTATTGAAGGCTATTATATTGTTGGATTATTAGCTCAAGCATTTCTACTCAAACAATCTGGCGAGAAAATTGTGCATGATCCTCGTTTGGTTTGGAACACATTTGATATTGTTGAACAATTTAAAGGTGAAGCAATTCAATCTAAATCAGGTCACTCATTCATCAAAGAAAAAATGCGTGAGCACAATGCTGTTTATGGTGGTGAAATGAGTGCACACCATTATTTCCGTGATTTTGCATATTGTGACAGCGGTATGATTCCTTGGTTATTGGCTGTTTCTGTACTTTCAGAAACACAAAAACCATTATCATCGCTTGTTGAAGAAATGATTGAAAAATTCCCTTGTTCAGGTGAAATCAATTTTAAAGTTGAAGACACTCAAATTACGATTCAAAAAATATTCGATCACTTTGCAGAACAAAATCCAACCATTGATAAGACTGATGGTGTAAGCCTAGATTTTGGTGCTTGGCGTTTAAATGTTCGTGCTTCAAATACAGAACCGTTATTACGTTTAAATATTGAAAGCCGTAAAGATCATAACCCTAAACCAATGCAAGCTTATATTGATGAGCTTACACAACTTATTCAATCTTAATTAAAAATTAAGAACGGAATAAAAAAGAGCCTTTAAGGCTCTTTTTTATTTTAGATTTTAATTGCGATATCCATTTGGATTTTGTTTCTGCCAATGCCAACTATCAGCCAACATATCTTCTAAACCAAATTTCGGAGTCCAACCCAACTCTTTCACTGCACGCGCATTATCAGCAAAAGAAGTTGCAACATCACCTTCACGGCGTGGTGAAAACTCAAATGGAATTTCGATATTATTCACTTTTTCAAAGGTATTTTTAATTTCAAGAACAGAACACCCATTGCCTGTACCGATATTCCATGCACGGCAACCCTGAGCATTTAATCGATTATTCAGAGCGCATAAATGTGCATTCGCCAAGTCGACCACATGAATATAATCACGTACACCTGTACCATCTACGGTGTCATAATCATTGCCAAAAATAGACAACTTTTCACGACGGCCAACTGCAACTTGAGTCACATAAGGCATTAAATTATTAGGGATACCTTGTGGATCTTCACCCATCAAGCCACTTTTATGCGCGCCTACAGGATTAAAATAACGAAGTAATGCAATTGACCAGCGTTCATCTGCTTGCGCGAGTTTTTCTAATAACTGCTCAACAATCAGTTTTGTATAGCCATAGTTATTGCTTGGCATGCCAGTTGGCATATCTTCATTCAATGGCGATATATTTGCTTCGTCATAAACCGTTGCAGATGAGCTAAAAACCAAATTAAAAACATTGGCACGTTCCATTGCTTTTACCAAACTAATCGAACCTGAAATGTTATTTTCAAAATATTTAAGTGGTATTTGCTGACTTTCCCCTACCGCTTTTAAACCTGCAAAATGAATCACTGCATCAATTTCATGTGTTTGAAAAATTTGATCTAAAATTGAATGATCAAGAATATCACCTTCAATAAATTCTACAGACTTTGAGGTGAGTACCTGAACACGGCTCAATGCTTCTTTAGAACTATTAGATAGGTTATCGAGCACAACCACTTCATGTCCTGCATTTAATAGCTCAACACAGGTATGAGAACCGATATATCCCGCACCACCTGTTACTAAAACCTTAGACATGTTCTTTCCTCATTAAAATATGTATTAAACCTTGTGTCGATGCATCAAATATAGATAAATCTGTTTGTTCACCATTTAAAATTGGGAGTAATTGATTGGCAATCTCTTTGCCCTTTTCAACTCCCCATTGATCAAATGGATTAATATTCCAGAGCACTGACTGTACAAAAACTTTATGTTCATACATGGCAATGAGCATACCTAAACTATAAGGATTTAACTCTTGCATCAAAATTGTTGTGCTTGGTTGATTTCCTTCATACTTCTTATATTCAGGTAAATCGGCAACTTCTTTTTGATCTAGCGCTTGATTACCAAAAGCAAGTAATCGAGATTGAGCCAAACAGTTTGAGAGTGCTAGATGATGCTGCTCAATAAGTGCTTCTGCATTATCAACATAAGTAAATTGCTGACTGTTATAACGATTTACAGGTGCTATGAAATCACTGCTTACCGACTGCGTACCTTGATGCAACAACTGATAGAAAGCATGTTGTGCATTTGGACCAACTTCCCCCCACACAATCGGACAAGTATCTAATTCAACTCTTTTGCCATTTCGCTGAATCGACTTACCATTCGACTCCATTTCTAATTGTTGTAAATACGCTGCAAAATATTTTAGACGTCCATCATAAGGCAGTACAGCATGAGTTTGAATGTCTAGGAAATTATTGTTCCACGCACCTAATAAACCCATTAGAACAGGAATATTTTTTTCGAAAGATGCGCTTTGAAAGTGCTGATCAATGGCATAAGCACCTGCCAATAATTGTTTGAAACCTTCCACACCAACAGTTAATGCAACAGGCAACCCAATACACGACCACAGTGAGTAACGACCACCCACCCAATCCCAAAGTAAGAATTGATTTTCCTGCGCAATCCCCCAAGCTGTCATTTTTTCAGGTTTTGTCGATACACCAATAAAATGATGCTTTAAAATTTGCTGATCTTGACCAAGCGCTTTTTCTAGCCATAAACGTACAGTCTGTGCATTTGATAAAGTATCAATAGTGCCAAAAGACTTCGATGAAATAATAAATAGCGTCGTTTCGGGACGTAATTTATGTAATAAATCTGAAAGCTGACTACCATCAATCGTCGAAACAAAATGTGTATTTAGTGGCTTTGAGGTTGTTTTCTTAAAATCAGAAAGTGCATGACTGACCATGAGTGGACCTAAATCTGATCCTCCCACACCAATATTGACCACATCTTGAATGACTTCACCCGTTGCACCACGGTATTGCCCTTCATGAATTTTATTGACCAAAGCATACATTCGATCTAATTGCTCATGTACTTGTTTAGCAAGTTCAGGATGTACTTGATCATTTTTAGGCAAACGAAGTGCCCAATGCATTGCAGCGCGATTTTCTGTGTAATTAATTTCTTCAGTTGAAAATAAACGTTTAATCCACGGCGTTAAATCTTGTGCATTTGCCCAAGCCACCAGATTTTTTAGTACATTTTGATTAATACGGTGCTTACTAAAATCAAAAACAATGGGTGATAACGCCACTGAAAAATTTTGAAAACGTGTATTATCTTCAGCAAACAAATGCGTTAAATGCTGATGTTCAAATTCAGCCTTGAAACTTTCTAAACGATGAATCACCGCATCTAAATCTTCAACTGCATACGGTTTCGCTGGATTTCCCATTAGCGACCTACCCCCATATAAGCAAATCCTTGAGCTTTTACATAACTCGGATCATAAATATTTCGACCATCCAAAATAAGTGGATGATTCATTGTTTTTAATAATGTTGAATAATCAGGACTCCAATATTGCTTCCATGCAGTCAATAAGCAAAGTGCATGGGCATTTTGGGTCGCTTCATATTGATCTGTGCAATAAATTAAATCTGCACGATGCCCATACTCTTTTTCTATTTCAGCAAGTGCTTGTGGGTCATGTAATTTAACCGTTACACCTTGTGCCCAAAGTGCTTTTAACATGGCATGAATTGGAGATTGCTGAATACGAGCGGTATTTTCTTTAAATGCGGCACCCCAAATTGCAACCGTTTTACCACTTAAATCACCATGGTAATAGTTCCACAGTTTACGAAATAAAATTTCTTTTTGTTGTTCATTAATATCCCAAACTTGGGAAAGCAACTGGCTTTTCGTACCTGTATCAGACACTGTATTCGCCAATGTTAAAATATCATGTGAAAAGTTTTCACCGCCAAAGCCCGCACCAGGATACAAATAAGATGCGCCAATTCGGCTATCTGCCGCCATACCTTGACGAACATGCTCAATATCGATCCCTAGTTTTTCAGCAACCACAGCCAAGTCATTAATATAACTAATGCGTGTTGCCAACATACCTGAAACACTGAGTTTCGTGAATTCAGCATCTAATATCGGCATAAATAAATACTGATGTGCACGTGGAAAAAGTGGTCTTAATAACTCTTTAATCTTATTTTCACTACGTTCAGAAGAACACCCTACAATTAATTGCTCTGTACGAACAAGGCTTTGTAATGCATTACCTTCTTGGATGATATCGGGTAAATAAATCCAATCATCTTCCGATAAAATTTGCTCGAATTTTTCAGTTCCATGAAGGCCTAAAGTTGAAGCATTAATCATTAACTTAGGATGAATAATGGGACGTAGTTTCAACTCTTTTAAAATTTCAATGCATTGCGCTTTCTCAGTAGGATTAAAACTAAAGAAATAGGCGTCAATATCTAAAGGGATTTTAGAAAAATTGCAGTAGGTTAAAAAACCATTTTCAAGTTGCTTATCAAGTAAATGTTTTACCGCTTCATCTTGCGTATAAGCTTGTTCTGATGCTGGCTTTTTCAGCACATCGCACCAAAATACTTGATGACCACATTCAGCCAATAATGCCGAAAACACACCTGAATAAAGGGTTTGCCCAAATACTGCAACTTTCATAAAACGTCCTTTTTATAGTTTTAGTTCTTTGATGAGATCCTTAAATTCATCACCAAGTTTAGGATGATCTACACCATAATGAAGCACAGCTTTTAAATAACCAAGCTTGCTACCACAGTCAAAAGTTTGACCTTTCATACGATATGCTTCAACTGTGTTTGTGTCTTGAAGCATTGCAATTGCATCGGTCAATTGAATTTCATTACCCGCACCTTTCGGTGTTTGCTCAAGAAGCTGCATAATTTTTGCAGGTAAAATATAACGACCAACAACTGAAAGATTTGAGGGTGCGGTGCCCACAACAGGCTTTTCGACAATCCCTTGCATTTGAATACTGTGACCTTCCGCAGGTGTAGATGCCACATCGACAATACCGTATTGATCCACTAAATGATCAGGAACAGCTTCAACCATAATTTGAGATGCCTTCGTTTCATTAAAACGTTGAATCATCAAACTTAAATCATTCATTTCAGATGGATCTTTGACTAAAACATCAGGAAGCAATACAGCAAAGTCGTCATCACCCACCACAGCTTTTGCACATAAAACCGCATGACCTAAGCCTAATGGCTGTGGTTGACGTACGCTAATTACACTCACATGTGGCGGTAAAATTTCAGTGATTTCTTTCAATAAATCAATTTTCTTTTTATTTTCTAAAGTTGTTTCCAATTCAAAATTACGGTCAAAATAATTTTCAATCGAAGCTTTAGATGAGTGTGTCACTAAAATAATTTGCTCAATACCTGCAGCAACAGCTTCTTTCACAACATATTCAATGGCAGGGCGATCAACAACGGTCACCATCTCTTTCGGAATAGACTTACTTGCAGGTAAAAAACGTGTGCCTAAACCTGCCACAGGAAGAATGGCTTTTTTAATACTCATAACTTAACTCTAATATATTTATAGGATTAGTTTACCTGAATTTGATCACCACGTTTATAACCATCGACATAATATTCTAACTGACTTAGTATCCAAGTCACATCATCGTCAACTGCTGTAAGTGATTCGATTCGTTCAAAAATTTTTAAGATATTATCTAAAGGATAATGCTTTTCATAAGATCTTAAAATACGGCTATGTTCTGTCGTTTCGGTGTTTTCTTGATCAATTAACAATTCTTCATAAAGTTTTTCACCAGGACGTAAGCCTGTATATTGAATTTCAATATCACCATCTTGTGTATTTGCATCTTTTACTTTTAAGCCACTGAGTGAAATCATTTGACGGGCTAAATCTTGTATACGGACAGGTTGTCCCATATCCAATAAAAAGACATCGCCACCTTTACCCATTGCCCCTGCTTGAATGACTAATTGGGATGCTTCAGGAATAGTCATAAAATAACGTGTTACCTCAGGATCGGTCACCGTAATTGGACCACCTTTAGCAATTTGCTGTCTAAACAAAGGTACAACTGAGCCTGATGAACCTAAAACATTACCAAAACGAACAATACTAATTTGAGTTTGATCTTGTACTTCTGCCATCGCCTGACAATACAACTCCGCCAAACGCTTCGATGCACCCATCACATTTGTAGGGCGTACCGCTTTATCAGTAGAAATTAAAACAAAGGTTTCAACACTTTGCTTCACGGCTGCATTTAAACTATAAGCCGTACCCAAAGCATTATTTTTAATACCTGCAATTGGGTTACATTCCACCAAAGGCACATGCTTATAAGCTGCAGCATGATAAATCGTTTGAACCTGGTATTGTTGAATAACACGCTCAAGTTTCATTTGATCGAGTACTGTTCCCAAAATTGGAACAATCGTTTCATTCGACAATAACCGTAATTCTTTTTCTATTTGATATAAAGCAAACTCTGTCATTTCATAAATGATCAACATTTTTGGCTGATTTTTGATGATTTGACGACAGAGTTCCGAACCAATTGAACCGCCTGCACCTGTGACCATCACGACTTTATTTTGAATATTTTTAGCAAGTAAACTAGGTACTGGTGGAACAGGATCACGTCCTAATAAATCAATAATATCGACTTCTTGAATATCTGAAATACGAACTTCACCATCAACTAAGCGAGTTAGGCTCGGTAATTCAGTGATTTTAAGATGTGTTGGCTCAAGAAATTTAATAATTTCACTTTTACGCTCACGACCAACCGACGGCAATGCAATTAAGATTTCATCAACTGTGTCTTTCTTTAAAATTTTTAAAGCGTGTTTTGCATTATGGACTTTTAAACGCCCAATCATTTGACCCGATAAAGATGAATTATCATCAATGAAAAATACAGGTAAATGTTCATCTGATTTATTTAAAAGTGCTGCAATTTGCTGACCTGCAAAACCCGCACCATAAATCGCAACACGTTTACGCAGTACATCTGACAAAAATTGTGAACGCACCACAAAACGAATTACACCACGACTAAACCAAATCCATGCAAACATCATGAAGCCAAACATGAGTGGAATAGACATTGGAATAAATGCAGGCGTTAAATATGCGAGAAGATAAAGCGCAAAAACGGTTAATGAGGTTGCCAATGCCAATTGAGCAATCAGCGCCTCATTGAAGGTACGAACAATAAATTTATAAACACCACATGCAACCAAAATCAAACTTGCAATCGCAGCGACCCATAGCGGACCAAATGGAATATTTGGCACCGCTTCTACACCTAAATTCACCAATCGAATGGCATAACAAAGCCAAATAAGAATGGGGAAAATAAGAAAATCCATCAGCACCAAGAAGCTTTGCTTCACAATACGTGGCGCTGTAGATAGAGGTAAAATGATTGATTTCACAGAGTAAGATTCGATCCAAGCATGTGCTGTTCTATATGAATAATCGACTTAATAGAACACTATTTTAAATGTTATACGCCAAATGATTATACCTGAGTTCATCATTTGGCGAATCTATTTAGATTTGAGCGATCACCTGCTGAATTGCGCTCAATGTCTTTTGCATACTTTCTTCAGATAATGTTGGATGTACCAAGAACATCAAGCTTGTTTCACCTAAAGATTTTGCATTTTCTAAAGACTTTTCAGGACGCCAATTTGTTCCATCAAATGCTTTTTCTAAATACACTTCAGAACAAGAACCACTAAAACATGGCACGTTTAAAGCACTAATTTCCGCCATAATTCGATCACGTGACCAAGCTTCAGGTAAAGCATCTGTATTTACTTGTACATAACATTTATAAGCGGCATGAACATAATCTGTAGATGGTTTTGCCACAGTAAAATAAGGACTCTTTTCAAATGCAGCTTGAATACGTTCCATATTGGCATTACGTTTTGCAGTCCATTCAGGCATTTCAACAAGTTGTAAGCGACCAATCACCGCTTGCATTTCCATCATGCGCCAGTTGGTACCAAAACTATCATGCAGCCAACGGAATCCTGGTGGATGTTGTTTGTTATAAATACTGTCGTAATTTTTGCCATGGTCTTTATAAGACCACATTTTTTTCCAAAGATTTTCATCATTGGTGGTCACCATACCGCCTTCACCACCCGTCGTCATAATCTTATCTTGGCAAAAAGACCATGCGCCAATATGACCAATTGAACCCGCAGATTTGCCTTTATATATCGCACCATGTGCTTGAGCACAATCCTCAATCACGTAGATACCCTTTTCTTCTGCCAATTGCATGATTGGATCCATCTCACACATCCAACCTGCCAAATGCACACAAATAATGGCTTTGGTCTTTGGTGTAAGAACAGCTTCAATGGTACGGCATGAAATATTCTGAGAATCAAGTTCAACATCAGCAAAAATAGGATTTGCCCCTGCTGTCACAATTGAACTTGCAGATGCAAGGAAAGTACGTGATGTCACAATGACATCATCACCTGCACCAACACCTAATGCTTTTAATGCAACATCCAATGACACCGTACCATTTGCTACGGCTACTGCATATTTTGTCCCTGCAAATTGTGCAAATTCCTTTTCAAATTCGCGACATTCTTGACCTGTCCAATAATTCACTTTATTCGACAATAGAACTTTTGATACCGCGTCTGCTTCAGCTTGAGTAAAGCTTGGCCACGGTTCAAATGCAGTATTTAACATGGATTTTTCCTAGTTTAAAATTATTTCGGCTCGACTATTCGAGCTGGATTTCCCACAACAGTTACACCAGCAGGTACGCTTTTAGTGACAACAGCCCCCATACCTACAATTGCACCTTGACCAATTACTAAAGGATTTTCAGGTGTTCCTTGTTTAATAACAGCACCTGCACCTATATAAGCATGATCTTCAATATGAATATTGCCATTACATTTTACGCCTGGTGCAAAGGTAACGAAATCACCAATGATGCAATCATGCTCAACATAGCTATATAAATTGGCATGAAAGCATTTTCCAATTTTAATATTTGACGTAATACTAACAAATGGACTCATTGCACAACCTTCTGCAATTTTTGTTTCATCCATCAACACCACGTTATCTGCAAAAACAGACCAAAGCGTAATACCATCTTCAACTAATCGTGTTGCTAATTTTTCACGAATTTTGCTATTCGCAATCGCAATAAGTACAGATTTTTGCGAGGCAGCTTCTTTTAAAAATTGTGCATAATTCATTGCACGATGACCATTTATTTTAGATATTTCTATTAATGCATCATCAATAAACACTATTTCTGAGGAATCTTGTTTTCGGGCTAATTGTTGACGCGCCACAGGCATAAGACTACGCCCACATCCTGAAACACCATAAACCGCATAAAGTTTAGTCATTTTTATGTTCCACTGTGCCTGTGAATTTACTCATCGTCACTTCGCCTTCAGCACTAATATCGTCTTTTGCGAGTACTTTTTTCACTGTTTTTAGCATGATTTTGAAATCAAGCCAAAGTGACTGATTTTCAACATACCATGTATCAAGCTCAAATTTCTTTTCCCAAGAAATTGCATTGCGACCATTGACCTGAGCATAACCCGTAATGCCCGGACGTACATTATGACGTTTAGCTTGTTCTTCATTATATAAAGGTAAATATTCCACAAGTAGTGGACGTGGTCCAACAATACTCATATCGCCTTTAATTACATTCCAAAGCTCAGGCATTTCATCAAGACTTGTCGCACGAAGCATTTTACCAAATGGCGTTAAACGCTCACTATCGGGTAATGGGTTACCTTCGGCATCTATTGCATCTTTCATGGTTCGAAACTTGATCATTTCAAAAGGCTGACCATGCAAGCCCGGACGTACTTGACGAAAAAGTACAGGCGAACCTAAATTCTTTTTTACTTTGCGAGAAACAATAAAATATGCAGGCGACAATAAAACCAATGCAACTGATGCAATCACAATATCAAGTAATCGTTTGATCATGGCAACATCCCCATTTCAGTCATCATGTGTTTATTCACTTGATGCACATCATATTTATTCAATGCAATTTCACGTGAACGCTGCCCCATATAACGGATGAGTTTTGGATCTTCAATGAAATACTGCATGGTTTGCACCAAATCATCGACTGATTTTACCCCAACTAAATAACCATTTTGCCCATTGATTACCGTTTCACGACAGCCTGGTGCATCTGTGGTAATAATGGCACGACCCATCGCCATTGCTTCTAGAACTGTACGTGGCGTACCTTCACGGTAAGATGGCAACACATATACCGAACTTGCCTGAATTGCAGGGCGTACATCACTCAATTTACCCCAATAATTCACCGTTTTATCTGCCACCCACGCATCAAGTTCAACTTGTGAAATTGCAGATGGATTATCATCAATCCACCCCACCAAGTGAAACTCCGCTTCAGGATGTTTTGCTTTTACAATACGCGCTGCCTGTGCATACTCACGTACGCCTTTATCTCCAAGCAAACGAGCAATCAATAAAAATGATGCTTTGGCTTCACCTTGGTTATTTTCAGGCAAAGGCATAACATCGAAATCCTGAACATTTACGCCTGAGCCATTCACCACAACCGCAAGTTTTTTAGCATCGAGTAATTTCATATCTCGAAATAATTTTAAATCATCAGGATTTTGGAAAAAAACTTTATCTGAAAATTTTAAAGCTTGGGCATATAAATGATGTACCATTTTTTGGAAAATACTACGTTTACCCGATTCCACATTTTGAAATGCATAGCCAAGCCCTGTAATCAGCGCAAAGCTCTGTGGCACTTGAGCCAAGCGAGCTGCAAATGTGCCGTAAATGACAGGTTTAATGGTATAAGAAAGTACATAATCAGGCTGAATTTGACGCATCAATGCAACCAAAGCCAATAAGGTTTTGAAGTCCTGAATTGGATTGGTTCCTGTACGTTGCATGGGCACCGAATGAACCTGATAGCCCATATTTTTAAGTTGTTCGAGCTCAGTTGGAAATTCCGTTAAATCTGGCGCACAAATATGAATTTCAAAACCCTTGGCATGAATGGCTTCCAATAATTTGCCACGGAAATTCAAGACAGATGGTAAAAAGCTACTCACCATTAAAAATTTCATCTGCTTTTACTCCACATTGCCAAATATTGTTGGCTCACACTTTCAATACCAAAATTTTGCTCTACACGTAACCGTGTTGCCTGTTTCAATTGCTGTTTTTGTTCAATTGATGAGTGTACATAAGCCAAAATTGCTTGTGCTAATGCATCAGCATCACGTGGTGGAACAATCCAACCATGATCATTCACAATATATTTTGCATCACCGACATCGGTACTAATACAAGGTAAGCCTGAAGCCATTGCTTCTACCAAAACATTCGGAAAACCTTCCGTAATTGAGGTCATTAAAAAGCCATCAATTGACTGATAAAACGCAGGCATATTTGAAACTTGATCGAGCAATTGAACTTGGTTTTCATCTAAGTTGTATTGTTCAAAAGATTTTTTGATTTCAGGGTTTTCTAAATTTGCGCCTGTACCTGCAATTTTAAAAATAATCAGCTGATCTTTAAGTTTTGCAATGGTTTCAAATAAATATGGATAACCTTTAGCTGGGTGATAACGCCCTGCAAAACCAATCACAATTGGATTATGCAGTTGCGGATTAGGCTGATATTTTTCTAAAACTACACCATTAGCAATAACGGCTGAATTTGTATTTTGAAAACCAAAGTTAGTATGCTGCTTTAAAGATGAATGCGCACAATAAATAATACCTTCAGGCTTTTTAGCCAAAAATTTACTGAATGCTAAAGCCACTTTGGTGCTAATCGACTCATCTTTTGGAGATGCCAATGAATGATGAATACCCCAATAAACTTGAGGTTTATTCTTCATTTTCAATGTCGCAAGCGAAGTCAGTGCATTAGCGTGATACATCCAACATTGCACGGTTTGAGGTGCCAAATTTTCTAGCAATACACGTAATTTTCTTAATACAGAAAAACTATTTAAACCATTCCATCCCAAAACATAATGTGATGAACACATCGCAAGAGCATCTGCATAAACTTCGGATGTTTTCATTAATGAAATAATAATGTGTTCACATTCATGCTGAGTTTGCTGAATAAGGCGAGACAACATCATTTCTGCACCGCCAACGCCTGCAAAATTGGTAATTACATGTACCACTTTTTGCTTATTCAAGATGGATTCTCCATCATATTTAAATAGCGCTCGAGCACATTGGTCTTATGGAATTGACTGCAATGTTGCTCGAACTCGGCATCACTATAATCCACATAATTTTCAAATAATGCCTTTTTCATGGCTGATGTCATTGCAGGCTCATCGTTGCATTCCACCAATAATCCAAATTTAGAATTGACTAAAATTTCCATTGGACCACTTGGGCAGTTGGTACTCACCACTTTAATTTTTGAAGCCAATGCCTGAATTAATACACCCGGCAAACCTTCCCAATTTGAACTTAAAACAAATAAATCGGCATATTTAAAATATGCGTATGGATTTGGGTCAAAACCTGCTAAATCGACTACATCAACCAAGTTTAAATCTTTAATTAATTGCTCAAGTTCGGCACGTAACTCACCCTCACCTAAAATAAGTAAGCGAGTTTCAGAATGTGCTTGATGTAACTTTGCAAAAGAACGAATTAAAAAGGCAAAGTTTTTCGCTTCGGTTAAACGTCCTACTGCCATTACCACTTTAGAGTTGGTTTGGAAAAAGCGATGTGATGTTGGCACTTTTAATTTTTCAAAATAAGCATCGTCAATTACAGGGTTGTAAATGGTAATAAGATTTTGTTTTTTATAGCTGTAATATTCACGAAAATCTTCCTGTACACCATTCGACACACACACCACTTGGTCTGCCATTGGGTAAGTAAAATTCACTAAACCTTTTAAAATTAATTTCGATAGCCCTTCATTTTTCATATTTTTAGAAGGTGTCGAAACTTCTCTAAAAATCATTTTAGTGTTTACGCCTGCCAATTTTTTAGCAAAGGCACAAATCACATTCGTATGCGTTTGAGTTGCAACAACACAATCGTAATGTTCAGCTTGAAGCCTTTTTTTCAAAGGAAATAAAGCATTCACCACACGACCACAATCCAAATTTACTAACTGAATTTTGGGGTTCACTTCAGGCAACAATTTGCCTTTTTCACCATGAATATTGCAAACAGCCAAATCAATTTTTAAGCCTTGCTCGACAAAACTATTGGCAAGTTGAATGACGGTACGCTCTGCCCCACCACCACCAAGCGTGGGTAAAAAGAACATGACTTTATTCAGCATAACAAGACCTAAAATTAGATGAAATTAAGAGTTTTTTTGATTTTGCAATTCAATAGCACGTTGCACACGTTCGGCATAACTTTGCACACTGGCTAAGTCTGTATCGCTTACACAAGTCGCTTTAATTTTGGCTTGGTAATCCTCAAAACTTGAAACCACTTTTGCAGGTACACCAATTGCCACAGAATTATCTGGAATGTCTTTGGTGATGACCGAGCCTGCACCTATCACTACATCAGAACCAATGTTTACACCAGGCATAATAATAGTGTTCACACCAATAAAAACCCGTGAACCTACGGTAATAGATGCAAATTTTTGATAGCGCTTACCATGTTCATCTTTAACCAAACAGGTACTACCATCATGGGTAATAAATTTTACGCCCGATGTCACTGTTACATCATCACCAATTTGGACTAAAAAAGGTTCAGACCCCCAACTTTTAATATAAATACGGCAACGCTCACCTACAACCACGCCTTTTTTACGTGCATAAGCAACACTGCCTTTTATAAAGAAATACGCTAAATCAAAAACTTGGCACAAAATAGCTTTCAAAACTTTCATGGCGAAAAACCTTTGATTTAGTGAGGGGAATAGAAAATAAAAACCGAATACTTCTGTTAAATAATGCGGAATCAGGTGCGCTTATTTTAACTGAAAATATAGTTTTCAGATATGTTCTATTTATTGAAGAATCGGGTCTAAAAACCATATTCATTCTTTAAATAGATTCAACTCTGCTTACTCAAAACATAAAGCACATGAAATATATTCTATTTATCTATTTCAATTAAAATTCTGATATAAAACCCTAAATAAAAAATAGAATAAAAGAGGCTACTTATGTTGCACTGCGGTGGAAAAGATCACCCTATTCATTATATTGCTGATTATAAAATGACGGTACTAGCACGTTGTATAGAAAATGAATTAGGTCAAACCGTGATTGAGACTTTTTGGGCTGGCACTGGTGCTTTACAAGGCGGACCAGTTGTATTTGTTTCTGCCTTAGACGCAGAAATTATTCGACAAATTGAAAATGCATCTATTCCCCACAATGAAAATCAATGGGAACGTTGGGAGCTTTCAAGAATTGATTTACCTCAAATGATTTCTATGATGGGTGGAACTTTACACATTCATATTTTTAATGCCTATGTTGCATCTCAACAAAATTCATTAATTACGCCAAATCATCGCACACCACGTATGAGTTTAATTCCAATAGTCTTTAGCGATGAAAATGCTCCTTCCCAAGGAGCACATATCACTTTTAAATTTGATGAATCTTACTTCGAAAGTTTAAGAGAATATTGGCAAAGCATTATGAATGATGAATATGCCAAATCCATTGAAGCATTAAATAACACCTCAGATGAAGAGCTATCTACCTTAGCTAAAAAAGCAATTGCTTCGATTCAAATTACCCCTGTACAAGAAATTCAATTTGGTTTGAGTGGTCAACTCGCTCTATTTTCTCCGTTAGGTCAAAAGTGGAAATTTACAAAACAAGATGTTTTTAACTCACAACAACCAAGTTAAAGCTTTATAAAAATAAATAGGTAAAAATATGATTCGTTATCAAATTTTTGAAAATGATGTAACCACCGCAGGCGGTATTGTTCAGCGTCACACAGGGGGTGGAAAATCCTTTGTATGGCATAACCGTTTAGCAAGTAATATCGGTGACAAAATTAAGTGTCCTGCATGTGGTTCTGTTGGATATATAGAAGCAGCAGGAATGCGACGACCTTTTGACAATCATAAAGACATACCTGCATTAGATGGTGATCTTTGTATTTGTAAATGTAATCCACCGCCTGTACTTAAAAATTCTCAAACATCATTTACTCATAATGTTGCGGGTGGAATTGTTATAAATACTCCTAAAAACCCGCTGAATGTTAGTGCTCCTAGCCTCCAACAAAATTTAAATAATAGTTTGGTGGATAATAAGGATCAGGGCAATTCTTATTATAAATGGTGGTGGGGTAAGCTTGAATCTAATAGACCTGAAACAATAGCTCAAGAAAAGCGAAGTTTTATTGAAAATTTTAAAGCAATGCATCATCAATATGCTTATGGAACAAGTCCGATTACTTATGAAATTGACCCCAAAGCATGGGACGTTGAAGTCGCATTTGAAGACTTACCTTCATTGATTCAAAAAAGTGTTGATAAAAAATTTGATATTGGTACTGCTCTATCCAAAATGAATAATGGACAAACCATAGATTTCGTATGGGAAGATTTAGGCCTAGGTGGTGATTATTTTAGAACAATTGGATCTAAAGAGTGGCCATTAGGACGATTGGCTTTTACTGCTAAAGGGAAATTAACTAAATTAGGCACTGATGCACGAGGACAGCCTAATTTTCAATTTGTAGGATACTTGCTGATAAAAGGCGACAGATATAGTTGGAAGCTTGATAATACGAGTCAGATTAAAAATGCAGGAATTCAAGTAGGAGGTACGCTTGTTGAGTTAATGACAGGTAAACAAACTGCTTCTAATGTATATAAAAAGTATGACTATGAAATGCCAACCACCTATGCTCGAAAGTTTCACTTTGATTATATGAAAAATGGTGCGAAAACACCTATATTAAGCAGGTGATAGTGTGAAAATAAAGAAACGATATTTTATTGTTTTTGGCGTTGTAGTGTATCTCTTTTTAGATTTTCAAGATTTACCCTATGTTATGAAGAAATATCCTGAACCCTTAAAAAGGACTTTACAGGATTTTTCTTTCATCCGCTTTTATAACACCTATCAAACTCTTTCGGCAGGACAATATAAGATTGATACCAATCGTGCTACATCTAGGAATTGTAGTCCCTTAAGTCTTAATTTGCCAAAAGATGAGCATTTAATAAAGTTAATTAGTGATGCCAACTACGCAATAATGAAGCAGGATTTTCCAGATCTCCCCTATATAGAACAAACTACTTTCACATCTATTGGTGCTAAATGCACTTCTAAAGCTAAACTTGTTCATTTGCAATACAAGGGCAATGAGGCGCATGCTACTTTTATGTGTACACAAGGTGATTTGATAGAAGAGTTTACATATTCAAGTACAGATGTTAAGTGTGCTGTCATGCAATATAAAAAAGATTGGGGTGTTAAACCATATCGTACGCTAGATTACACATTAAAAGTACAATTTTATTAGATTAATAAAATTGAGCTGATTACATTATGAATATCAAAAGATCTTCGTTTTTATGTTGCAGATTTTTAAATTTGGTAAATAGTCACAATAATTCTAACTAGCTGTGTTGTATTGATTTTTATTTTTTTGACAATGGTTACTAAAGCTACATTTGATAAAAGGTATGAAAACACGGAAGTTATTTCATTCATTAAAAAGTGTTTTCGAGGAGCACTATATCTACTCATTATTATTTGGTGTGTTTTTGTTTATGATCTCTTAAACCTCCAATACACACATAAATTAGATGGTATTGCTGCATTTGTAACATTAATAATTTCTCCCATATTAGTCATTTTCGGATTTTTAATAGGGCATATATTTTATATTACACTTTTTACTTTCATAGATTTTGTTGTTTTGAAAATATATGGAAAAAATAGGGATTTCTTATTAAGTGTTATATTTGCTGCTGTGTTTATGGTAATCATTCTTGAGATAATTTGGTGGAAAATTTTTTACACAGATGTCTCAATTTTTATGCGAATTATTGGATGGAATTTAATAATAATTTTTTTCCCTTTTATACCAATATTTTATGCAATATCAGCAAAAAGAAATAAAACTTAGTCAATAAAAGAGCTTCTAAGGTATATAGGAGTATAGGTAATGAAATGCCAATAACCTATGCTCGAAAATTTCACTTTACTTATATGAAAAAGACAAAAAACTACCTGATTTAAAAAGAGTTATATCTGAATTTTTAGTAAATCCTAATAATGATAAGTTGATTTCAAAATCAAGAGGACAGGAGAATTATTGATTTGATTAATCTGTTAAATAAAATAACTTTAGGCATTGTTGTTTTAGCTTTCTCATCACAGTCTTTTTCTATGAGTCGAGAATATAGAGGGGGGGATGTTTCTATTCTTATTAAGAACAATGAGCCATGTTTTTATATTGAGAATATGAAGCTATCAGGAACGTATTACATAACTTTATTTGAAGATAAAACAATTAAAACACTTGGAGAGTTTACATCTAAATTTCAGGAAAAATATCCTAAAAAAGCGTCTTGTATTTCATCATCAAGTTTTAGCAATACTATTTATCAAGAAGGTAAACCCTACTTAATCGTTATTGAAGCAGATAACGAAATGTCATTCGGCACGAGTTTTGTGTTTCCAATAGAAATGCTAATAAAGCCATTCAAGACTTTACAATCGGGAAATGTGAAGATAAAAAAGAATCCTTATGAGAGCGATTTCTTAGATTTATAGATATAAATTAAACCTATTCGAATTATTCTTTTGACTTTTGTGCCAATTTTTTCGCAGGTGTTCCTACGTATACACCTGCTTCGGTAATATTTTTACTCACCAATGAACACGCACCAATTACAACATCATTAGTTATATGTACACCATCTAACACGGTCACACGTGCACCAAACCAAACATTTTGACCAATCTCAATGCCTTCTTTGGTAATCGCATCTTTAAACAAAACATCAGGATCATCAAACTTATGATTACTCGCAATCATAATACTTTGTGTGCCAATGCGGGTGTTATCACCAATTTTTAAACCACCACAACCATTTAAAAATGATTTGGAATTGATGCTTACATCACGTCCAATTTCCACTTTTCCACCAAAGCATTTGATATAACAACTTTCTCCTATAAAGCTATTATCACCTATGGTTAAGGATGCGCCACTTTCTACAATGAGCGTTACATCATCACCCATATATACATTTTTACCAATTTGAACTTGCCCTGAAATATCGAGTTTTGTCCCTTTACCAAAATACTTAAACTGACTAGAAAATGCCATGTTATATAGGCTTTTTCGGCAAAATGCAGAAAACCAATTGAGTACTTTTAAACATTTAAAAAAGATCACTTTGGGTTTCTCCATACCACATACAAAATGGCAAAATTGTAGAAAATTAAAGACGCTGGCACTGCTAAAAGCATATACATTTTATTGTCTATCAACATATACAATGCTGCAAACAAGACAAATTTTATAATAAGTTCAACAATTTGTAATTTAAACAATTGTTGGCTATTTCGTTTTGCAATTAAATAAGCTGAACTTGGTGGATTACAAAATACCGCCCAATATCCCAAAGCTAAAATCTGAAAATACAGCGATATACCTACCCAATGCTGTCCAAAAACCATCAAATATAAAGATTCAGGCAATACAAAAAACAGTGCAAAAAATGGCAGCGAAATAAGGCTTAAAAACACGCTGCTTTTTAAGGCTTCTCGAGGCGAATCTGCATGTTTAAATTTACGAATAAAGAACTGTCGAATGGTTTGCGACATAAGGTTAATAGGTACACGTAAAGTACGCTCAACAATGGCATAAAAACCAACTGCCTGATAACCAATAAAATGCGACACCACGTAATACGGTAAATTATGTGAAAAGCTATTTAATAATGCGTGCGGCGTATTGGAAAAAATGAAATCTTTATAGTTTTTATAACTACTCCAACTCACTTTGTATAAGCCGTGAATCGCAATATAGAACAGCACAGTACAGAACATAATGACCGAGCTAACCGCATAACTACTTACCAAACTAATGCTCATGATCAGCGGCAAACCAAGCTGTACAACGACCACAATTAAACTGCGATAAATATTTAAACCTGCACAGAAAAATTCTGCTTCATGAGCAAATTTATAATTATATAAACTTTGTAAAACAGTATTCGATAGCACACCAAAACAGATGGCAAGAATCATTGAAATATCAAAAAAGAAACTAAGAACAACTGCCGTTAACACACAGAAAATCAGTGAAAAAACTGAACCTTCAAAAATTAAACTTTTCTGATGTTCATCATCTGCCACAAGTTGGGCTTGATCTAAACGTAAATTGGCAATGGTTGAAAGCACGCTCACAATTGCAAGTGCTACACCATATTGACCAAAATCTTTAACAGAATATAGGCGCGTTAAAAAAGGAAGTGCGATAAATGTAATTATCGCACCTACTAATAAACTGGATGTAATTAATCCAATTGATTGATATTTTAAAACAAGCCTTTTAATGCTCATGTCAGATTTTTAACGTACCACTGCATTGCAAGTTGAATCCCTTCATCAATTTTAAATTTCGGGTCATACCCTAAGTGCTTTTCAATTTTCGCAATACTCGCTTGAGAATGGCGTACATCCCCTGCTCGGAATTCACGATAAACTGCATCTTTTTGATAATTCACTGAATTTTCAGATAAAGCTACTTTAATTGCATTAAACAAATCATTGAGTGTTGTACGATCGCCTACTGCTACGTTATAAACTTGATTTTTCGCATCATCATTTACTGTTGTGGCTGCCAAAATATTGGCTTGAACCGTATTATTGATAAAGCAAAAATCTCGACTTGTTTCGCCATCACCATTAATGAACACATCATCGCCTGCAATCATGGATGCTGTCCATTTTGGAATAACCGCAGCGTATGCACCATTTGGATCTTGACGCTGACCAAACACATTAAAGTAACGTAAACCAATGGTTTTAAAGCCATAAGTACGTGCAAATACATCGGCATAAAGCTCGTTTACGTATTTAGTCACGGCGTATGGAGAAAGTGGATTACCAATATGTTCTTCAACTTTTGGCAATGCAGGATGATCACCATAAGTCGAACTGCTTGCCGCATAAGTAAAGCTTGAAACGCCAGCATCACGAGCGGCGGTCAACATATTCAAGAAACCACTAATATTGGTTTCATTGGTGGTAATTGGGTCTGCAATAGAACGAGGTACAGAACCTAAAGCCGCTTCGTGTAAAACATAGTCCACACCTGAACATGCTTTTTGACAATCTTCAAATTTACGAATATCACCTTCAATAAAGGCAAAACCCGCCCATTGCTCTGTCGTTACTAAGCTCTTTACTTCGTCTAAATTGTGCTGATGTCCTGTTGCAAAGTTATCTAAACCCACCACTTTTTGGTTGAGCTTTAATAACGTTTCCAACAAATTCGAGCCAATAAAGCCCGCAACACCCGTCACTAACCAAGTTTTTGGTGTTTGTTTTAATTGCTCACAAACCACTTCAAATTGGTTCATTATTTCTTTCCTAATCTTGATTTTAATTACAGACGAATATCTGATGCTGTTTGTGGCAAAACATATTTCAAGTCATACAACACATGACTTTCTTTACCCAATGCACGAATTTTTTCTGCACCTAAAGCCACAAATTGCTCATGTGCAACTGCAAGAATCACAGCATCATAAACACCATTTTGAAGCTGTTCAGTGGTACGAATACCATATTCATGTTCCGCTTCGTCTGCATTTACCCAAGGATCATAAATATCAACATCAATATGATATTCTTGAAGTTCTTTTACAATATCAATAATTTTAGTATTACGAATATCTGGGCAATTTTCTTTAAAACTTAAACCAAGAACGAGAACTTTTGCACCTTCGACCTGAATTCTTTTCTTAATCATGCTCTTTACAAGCTGAGTCACGACATAAGCACCCATCGCATCATTTAAACGACGACCTGCCAAAATAATTTCAGGATGATAACCAATCGCTTGCGCTTTATAGGTTAAATAGTACGGATCTACACCAATACAGTGACCACCGACTAATCCCGGGCGAAATGGAAGAAAGTTCCATTTTGTACCCGCTGCTTTTAATACTGATTCTGTATCGATGCCCATTTTATTAAAAATAAGTGCGAGCTCATTAATGAGTGCAATATTCACATCACGTTGCGTGTTTTCAATGACTTTTGCTGCTTCCGCTACTTTAATGCTTTCCGCTTTGTGCGTGCCTGCCTCAATCACCAATTTATAAACTTGATCGACAAATTCAGCAATTTCAGGCGTAGAACCCGATGTAACTTTCAGAATATTACTTACACGATGCAGTTTATCACCAGGATTAATACGTTCAGGGCTATAACCTGCGTAAAAATCTTGATTGAATGTTAAACCTGAAATTTTTTCTAAAACTGGAATACAAACTTCTTCTGTTGCACCTGGGTATACCGTCGATTCGTACACCACGATATCACCTGTTTTTAACACCTGACCAATACTTGTAGATGCTTTTACAAGTGGTGTTAAATCGGGTTGTTTAAATTCATCGATAGGCGTTGGGACCGTCACAATAAAGAAATTACAGCTTTTTAAATCTTCTAAATTTGCGGTGTAACTTAATTGTGATGCTTGCGCTAATTCTTCAGGTGACACTTCTAATGTATGATCATGTCCTGATGTTAATTCATCAATTCGTTTTTGATGAATATCAAAACCCACAACTGGCACTTTCTTACCGAACTCAACGGCCAAAGGAAGACCAACATAACCCAATCCAATAATTGCGATTTTTAGTTCAGCGAGTTGCAACATTACAGAGCCTTATTTTGTTGTGCATATAATAAAAAAGAGCCATTTTATAGGCTCTTTTCATTATAACAGAAATCAGAATTTTCCCGTTATTAAAAGCTTTTGTAAAATTGTGATCATTCAGATAAATATCCGATTGACCCCATTTATTTTACCAAGCTAATTGAGTTTTAAACTTGAATATCATTAAAGCCTAAAACATCTTTCATGTCGTATTTTTTAGCATCACGACCTACAACCCAAGCTGCCGCACGTACTGCACCCGATGCAAAGTTCATACGGTTTGTTGCTTTATGGGTAATTTCAACACGTTCGCCATCTGCAATAAACATTGCTGTGTGTTCACCCACAATGTCGCCACCACGAATGGTCTGGAAGCCAATGCTTTGACGTTCACGTGCGCCTGTATGACCTTCACGGCAATATACGGCATCTTCTTTAAGATCGCGACCTAATGTGTCTGCAATGGCTTCGCCCCACATTAAAGCTGTGCCTGATGGTGCATCTACTTTATGGCGGTGATGTGCTTCAATAATTTCGATATCTACGGTATCGCCAAATACTTTTGAAGCAAGTTCAAGCAGTTTAATAGATACGTTTACACCTACCGAGTAGTTTGCTGCATAAACCACAGGTGTTTGGGTTGCTGTTTCTTCTAAATATGCTTTTTGTTCGTCATTCATACCTGTTGTACCAATGACAATTGCAACGCCTGCTTCACGGCAAAGCTTTAGATGGTTTGCTGTTGCTACAGGTGCTGTAAAGTCAATGACAACATCACAGTCCTTAAGTACTTCTTCCAAGCTTCCTGAAACTTTTACGCCTACTGCTCCAATTCCTGCAAGTTCGCCCGCATCTGAGCCAATTAAGCTACTTTCAGGGCGTTCTACTGCTGCTGCAAGTTGGTAACCTGCTTGTTGAACGGCTTGAATTAGAATGCGTCCCATACGACCGCCTGCACCTAATACACCAATGCGTGGAGCTGCTGACATATTATTTCCCTAAAGATGATTCAAAATTGTTCTTACTATAGCAAATGTCGTGCTGAACTCTAAGATTCTGTCTATAAAAATGTGTGTTATTTGAAATTTGTTTTGCTGATGATTTTTTATTTTTACTAATCAAATTCGTGGAACAATGATTATTTAATAGGCGTGGAACATGAAAAATCAACAAAAAAGCCCAATCGGTGAGGATTGGGCTTTTCACATCGACATAAGATGATGAATTATAAGAAATAAAAAAGAGCATTTCGTATAAGGTGTATTATGTTAATTTTAGGAAAACTTAACTTCTTAATAAAACAAAGAAATAGTATACAAATAAAACAACAATAGGTTAAATAAAAACCAACAACACATTATTTTAATAGAAATAATAAGGGAAGCGCATGAATCATCTCTATAAAACCATTTTTAATAAAAGAACAGGACAAATTGCTGTCGTTTCTGAAAAGACCAGTAGCAACTGTCAAAGCCAACAAAATACTAAAGCAAATACTCAAAATGATACATCTGCTGTCGCTACCTATATTCAACCTACATTTTTAAAGAAACAGCTCAGCATTGCTATAGGGGTATTACTAACAAGCGTACTGAGTGGGATCAGTTATGCGGCAATACCCGTGAGTTACACCGGTAGCGAACCACTCAGCAGTAGTACCGTATTGGGGAGTTTTAAAGATCTAATTGGAGATACAGATGGTACGCAGCAGGGTTTTATTGTAGACAATAATGGAACTCCCGCGACCTCAGATACCGAGCTAACGATTGACTATGTGAATGGCGTAGGAATAACACCTGATTTTTTGGTGGCAGGCTATGCAAATATTACAGCAGATGATCAAGCAGAAACGATAGCGCTCAGTAATAATCAAATTATCTTAAAACAGGGGGATATTGGCTCTGTCTATTCTGGGCTTGTGCAACATACACAAAAAACAGCTAACATTGACTGTGTGATTAATACAACTTTATGTGAAAATAAAACATTCATTTCAAAGATAGATCAATTTCAGAATATTCAAATCAGCAACAATACCAACTCTATTTTAATTGAAGAAAATGATTTGAATCAGAGTATAGGAGACTTAACTGCAGGTCAAAATCTAATTCATTTACAATATGCTGATATCAATGCCACCGATGCATACATATCAGCCAACACCAACACCAACACTTTTACTGCAAATCAAAATCTAATCAATATCAATGGCGAAACTACAGTAGGAAATTTAACTGCAGGTCAAAATCTAATTCATTTACAATATGCTGATATCAATGCCACCAACTTCTCCACCGATGCCAACATCAATGCCAATGCCAACACTTTTACTGCAAATCAAAATCTAATCAATATCAATGGCGAAACTACAGTAGGAAATTTAACTGCAGGTCAAGCTGGTGTCTATTTTCAATATGGAAATTTAACTACAGGTGCAGTGACTACATTCCTAAATGGTGTAACAACACAGGAGCCAGGTACAATAATTTTCACTGTTGATTTATCAAATACTGATATTAATGTAGAACAAAATCAAATTGATTTAAAGGGTCAATCATCTATTTCAGGCAATGTACAAACAGGAGTCATTGATTTCAACATTAGTCATAATTTGTTAAAAAATGGAATAGATGAAATTAGTCAAAAAATTTTAATCTATAAAGACAATATATCACCTGTATATTGTGATGATAATAGAAATGGTAGATTAGATACTAACAGACCATGTAGAAAACTCGGTTTAAGAACATACTCTATAAATGTTAATGGCACACAAGCATTTTCTAATAACAACACCATTAGCATTGTGGGGGAACATACTTTTAGCAACCCTCAATCCGTGATCTACGGTGGTTATCTAAATTATAATAAAGAGCAAGACTATTTCCTTGCCAAGGCTGACGGTACTGCTTCAGATGTAAAAGCCTTTGTCCGTCCAGAAACCTATGATGTCTTTACTGGTAATACTTTAAATTACAACAACAATGTCCCAATTACGATTAAAGAAATTGGTAACTTCCAAAACTATAACTTTACTTTAAATCCAACGCTAACCAAACAGAATCTGATCACAGCTAATACTGTGTATTTAGGTAGTTCATTAGAAAATATGAGCGCCAATCAACTACAAAAAACAATCTACAACACGGTGAGTCAAGAAGCCTTAGCCTCTACCAGTATTTCTGATGACATTAAAGCATTAATCCCAACCATTGCAGAGGATGCCACGAATCCAAGCTATGTCATCACAGAAGAGGTTAAAACTGCACTATTAACTTCTAATATTAGCCAACAAGCCAAAAACCTATTGGCAGATAATGCTCAAATTAGCTCAAACATCCATGTGGTGGGGATTCAATCTGGTCCAGCGATTGCAACAGGAACCAAGTTTGTCTTAATGCAAGCAGATAAAGGGAACTTAAAAGGAGATGGACAGGGCTATTTAGATAAAGTTACACAAGTTCAACAAGGGATTTCACTGCTTTATGATGTACAAACCGTAGTGGATCATGACAAAGATCAAGTGTATGCCCTATTCAAATCAGGTGTAAACGAAGATATCCCAACCCCAGCCCTTGATCCTAAAGTGAATCCACATCTCAAAGCCTTATTAGAAGGTAATCTATCAGGCTTAATGCTATTAACACGAGGTGCTGACCATCTTTCAGATAATCTCTTTGGAGATGAACAGCATAAACGAAGTTTAGTGCCTTTTGCGATCTTCTCAGGGCAACATTCGCGTTATAACACGGGTTCTCACATCAAATCGAACAGTGGATTATTCACTGCAGGTTTCAGTGTTTATGACGACAATTATGTTTGGGGTGCATTTATGGAAAATGGCTGGGATAGCTATAAAACCTATAATGACTTTGACAATGCACCCGATGTTCACGGCAAAGGCCACAACCGTTTCAACGGGGTGGGCTTATTTGGCCGTTATACCTTTGAGAATCAAGTTTACTTAGATGGAACACTACGAGGAGGCCGTTTACATACAGCCTTTGAAACAGATGACATTCGTCATATTGTGACAGGAGAACGTGCAAGTTATAACCTCTCAGGCAACTACTATGGTGCGAGTTTAAAAGGAGGGTATGACTGGGCTTGGAATACACGAAATACCGTTGATTTAAGTGCCAAATACTCATGGGCAAGTACCTCGAGTCATGATGTAAATATCACAGGGGATGACTTCCATTTTGATGGGCTAAATTCACATCGTGTTTTACTCAATGCTGAAAATAGCTATCAATTCACCCCAGAACTGAGCTTTATTTCAGGTTTAGGTTATGAATATGAGTTTGATGGTAAAGCACAAGGTACGACCTATGGGCGCTTTGAAATAGATGATGCGAGTGTGAAAGGCAGTACAGGTGTTGTTACAGCCGGTTTACATTATGAGCCAAGCAGATACAAACGTCTGAGTCTTGACCTTAAAGGCAGTGGCTACTTTGGCAAACGCGAAGGTGGTAGTGCTTTACTCAAAGTGGATTACAAGTTCTAAGTAAATCCCCGACTATATGATTATAAAAACCAAGGTTCCTTCAGGAACCTTGGTTTTTTACGATTTAACATAAAATCTCTTATACGAAATATAATTTAGCTCTAGCTTTTATATTTATATCATATTTTAAGAACAAAAAAGGACGCCTTAGCGTCCTTTTTTTATTCAACATCAATTAGTCAAACAGACCAAAGAAAGACTTCTTCTTCGGAGAAGATTTATTGTCATCTCCATCCATAGACGCTTGAAGTTCTTCCAATAACTCACGTTGACGTGAAGTTAAATTCACAGGCGTTTCAACCACAATACGGCAAAGTAAATCACCCGTCATACTTGTACGCACAGGTTTTACACCCTTACCACGTAAACGGAACAACTTACCTGTTTGCGTACCTTCAGGCACTTTCAAACTTACACGACCATCAAGCGTTGGAATTTCAATTTCTTTACCTAAAGCAGCATCGGCAATTGAAACAGGTACATCCATATAAAGATCTGCACCATCACGTTGGAAAATCTCATGCTCACGCACTTGAACTTCCACGTATAAATCACCCGATTGACCATCACGAATCGCTTCACCTTTACCAGATAAACGAACGCGATCGCCATTATCTACACCCGCAGGAATAGTCACTTCAAGTGTTTGTTGACGGTCTGCTACACCAGAACCATGACAAGACTTACATGGGTTCTTAATCGTTTGACCTTGTCCACGACATGTACTACATGTTTGTTGAACAGAAAAGAAACCTTGTTGCATGCGGACTTGACCCGCACCATGACAAGTTTTACAAGTTTCAACATCTTTCGGATCTTTAGCACCTTTACCATCACATGCTTCGCATGGTGCAGGGGCTGTAAACGTAATGGTCTTTTTCACGCCTTTCACTGCTTCTTCAAGCGTAAGATCCATTACATAACGTAAGTCTGACCCACGGCGCGCACGTTGTTGCTGACGACCACCGCCACCAAACGCACCACCAAAAATATCACCAAACTGGCTAAAGATATCTTCTGCGCTAAAACCACCGCCAAAGCCACCGCCGCCGCCCATGCCACCTTCAAAAGCTTGATGCCCCATACGGTCGTACATGCTGCGCTTTTCGCTGTCAGATAAAATTTCATAAGCTTCAGCCGCTTCTTTAAACTTCTCTTCAGCTTCCGCATTGTCAGGGTTTCTATCTGGATGATATTTCATCGCCAACTTACGGTAGGCTTTCTTAATTTCATCATCACTAGCAGTTTTAGATACGCCTAAAACCTCATAATAATCACGTTTAGCCATGTCAGGCGATGCTCCTCACGGAATTTTATTAATACTTAACTGTGGTCTGAATTGGGGGTCAAACCAAATTTTACAAGAGGATGTTTGAAAAAAATTGATCTAATTTAAAAAACAGCTTTATTTTTGAAAAATTTAGACATGCCTTTTAACCATGCATTTAATAAAAATAAAAATGCAACTATAGCAAAAACGACACCGATTACAGTGCAAGCGGTTACCCACATGTAAGTATCCCAATAGTAAAAATACAGTGGAATAAACCAAAGTGAGGCAAATAAACAAAGGAAGAAATAAATAACAATATTACGCATTACCCAAAAAGCATGTGTTTGCAACCAAACTTCTAAATCGGCAGTGACCGATACTTTTCGAGCCAATAAATAGGAAAACAATCCAAAGACAATTGTAAATAAAGTGAGAAACATAAACACATACGAAATCGCGATGTTACGACGACTCTTTGTTATGCTGTCCTTGCCCATGTTCGTTACTACCCCATTACACATTTCATTTTATAATTTTTAGCAAAATTATGTATTCAATATCTTAAAAATATTAAGGTGCTACTATAGTTAATTTTACAGGTTTTAACACCCCATATTGACAGAAAATTATGCACTAATGTTATTTTTTTTTACTTTAAACCTAAGGCTATATAACGCTTGCAGGAAAATTGCGTTAAAAATAATGTAAGTTCTATTTTGTTAGTTACTTATATCCATTTGAACAGTATAAAAATAAATTAAAAAGTCATTTTTATTTTAAATTTAGACCTCTTTTTTTAACTTTATTTTTTTATTGAAATTTCATAAAAATTTATCACTTATTTTCACTTTTAAAATACTTTTCTTCTCTTTATGTTCCACGTGAAGCCGTCTTTCATCATGAATATTGCTCATCGATCACATCTAAAAATATACATATTTTTATCGTTACATTCTTAACTTCACATCATTTTATTTAAATCTTTATTTCATTTTCTTAAATGGCATGCCATTTGCAGATTTTATCGACAGTATTTGTGCTACTTTTGTCTGTAGTCACCTAAAAATGTCACGTATTCACGGTATATTCAAAATAGAACATCCAGCGGGGAATGATTAAAATGATTCAACAAATTGCTGCTCCATTACGCGAAGACGTACGTTTACTGGGTAATCTTTTAGGTGAAACACTCAAGGAACAAGCAGGACAAGATTTGTTTAATCAAGTCGAACAAATTCGTGCTTTATCTAAGGGCGCACGAGATGGGCAAGTTGAAGCAGAAAAAGAATTAGAACAATTATTATCGAGTTTAAGAGATGAAGAAATTTTGCCACTGACCCGAGCATTTACTCACTTTCTAAACTTTTCCAATATTGCCGAACAATACCATGTGGTTCGTAGCCGTCGCCAAAGTGAATTTGATGAGTCTTTACCCTCTCCAAATCCGCTTGATCATTTATTTGAAAAATTTAAAGAAAAAGAAATTTCTCCCGAAACGCTCTATCAACAAATTTGTGATCTTAAAATTGAATTGGTATTAACGGCGCACCCAACAGAAGTGAGTCGTCGTACGCTTATTCAAAAGTACGATGGCATTAATGACTGCTTACATAAGTTTGACCAACAAAAATTAACACCTCATGAGCGCCAAACTGTTTTAGCAGATTTAAAACAACTCATTTGTTCTGCTTGGCAAACAGATGAAATTCGCCAAAATAAACCAACGCCAATCGATGAAGCAAAATGGGGATTCACAACCATTGAACAAACCCTATGGAATGCTGTTCCAAAATTTGTTCGTGAATTAAATGACATGGTGCAAGATCAATGCGGTCAAAGTTTGCCTTTAACCGTTGCACCTGTTCGTTTTGCTTCGTGGATGGGTGGTGACCGTGACGGCAACCCCAATGTGACACATAACGTGACTCAAGAAGTTTTATGGCTTTCTCGTTGGCAAGCTGCAGACCTGTATTTACGTGATATTGAAGATTTGCGCTGGGAACTTTCTATTCAGCAGTGTTCAAATGAGCTCAAACAAGCTCTAGGCAAAAATCATGCAGAACCATACCGTGAGTATTTACGAGATATCCGTGAAAAATTAAAAGCGACTCGTTCTTGGTTATCTGAAAAACTTGCAGGTCGTGATGCAGATGAAAGCCTTGTTATTCGAAGTAAAGATGAGCTTCTACAACCCCTACTTTTATGCTACCGATCTTTAATTGAGTGTAATTTACCTGCTATTGCCAATGGCAAATTGCTCGATTACATCCACCGTGTAAACTGTTTTGGCATTGAACTTTTAAAACTCGATATTCGCCAAGAGTCTGGTCGTCATCGCCAGGCCATTTCTGCAATTACGGAATATTTAGGTTTAGGTAATTTTGAAACCTGGACAGAACAAGCGCGCCAAAACTTCTTATTACAAGAGTTGCAAAGCAAACGCCCTCTGTTACCTAAATACTTAAATGAACCTGCAGGTAGCCTCATTGAACATCCAGATGTTCAGGAAGTATTTGCCACCATGCGTACTTTGGCAGAACAACCTCAAGAAAGTTTAGGTGCTTATATTATTTCAATGGCTGAATATCCAAGTGATGTTTTGGCTGTTCTTCTTCTTCAAAAAGAAGCCGATATTAAACATGCTTTACGTGTTGTGCCTTTATTCGAAACTTTAAAAGACTTGGATGGTGCCGCTGCAACCATGAATACCCTATTCGGTATGCATTGGTACAAACAACATATTCAAGGTAAACATGAAGTCATGATTGGCTACTCAGACTCTGCAAAAGATGCAGGATTTATGTCTGCAAACTGGGCACAATATCGTGCTCAAGAAGAATTAACTGCTGTCGCACAAACATACGGTGTGCAATTAACTTTATTCCATGGTCGTGGCGGTTCAATTAGCCGTGGCGGAGCACCTACACAGCAAGCATTATTTTCTCAACCACCGGGTTCAATTTCAGGTGCAATCCGTGTGACTGAACAAGGTGAAATGATTCGTTTCAAATTTGGTTTAGAAGGTATTGCACTACAGAATTTAGAGATTTATACCGCTGCAACATTGGAAGCAACGCTTTTACCACCACCTGTCCCAAAAGATGAATGGCGCGAGCTAATGCATCAAATGACAGATTTATCGGTTCAGGTATATCGTAAAACAGTTAGAGAAAATCCACATTTTGTGAAATACCTTCGCACTGTTACACCTGAGCTTGAACTGCAAATGCTCCCTCTTGGTTCTCGTCCTGCAAAACGTAAAGTGAGCGGTGGTATTGAATCTTTACGTGCCATTCCTTGGGTATTTGCATGGACACAAATTCGTTTAATGCTTCCTGCATGGTTAGGTACAGGTGCTGCCATTAATCATGTAATTGCAAATGATCAAAAAGATCTTTTAGATGAAATGTTAAAAGAATGGCCATATTTCCAGACCCTTATCGACATGCTAGAAATGGTACTTTCAAAAGCAGATAGCCATGTTGCTCTTTATTATGAATCTCACCTTACCCAAGATGAAGATTTAAAAATTCTAGGTGAAGAACTCCGTCAACGTTTAAAAGATGCAGTGAAAACATTATTGGCACTGAAAGGTGAATCTAAGCTTTTAAGTAGTAATGATGTACTTGATCAATCAATGAAAGTTCGCAAACCATATTTACTTCCACTTCATTTACTTCAAGCGGAGTTAATGAAACGTCGTCGTTCATATATGGGAGAAAAACAAGCTGAACATACACCTGTTGATCATGCTTTAATGGTTAGTATTGCCGGAATTGCTGCGGGATTACGCAATACCGGCTAACATTTATACAGAATATTAAAAGCACACTTCTGAGTGTGCTTTTTTAATAAACATTCATTAAAAAAAATCATGAGCTATATCAGTAAAATTACAAACTTTACACTTCACTACAAAACACAACTTGTTTCCATTAACTGCTGATTTTACGAAACTTTTCATCAACACCATTTCAAACAAGTGGTAAAAAACCAAATAAAGTCAGGCAATTAGTTTGAATCTTTTTTTGTTACAAACATTAAAACTTCAATCTAACAAGAGTATGATGTGCACAATTTATTTTTTGAGTGCTCATTATATGTCCAATTGGTTTCCCAAATGGCGCCCGTACGAAGGCAGCATTGACGCTCGTCCAGTAGGTACAAACGAATACCTACCTCCTGCTCAAAGTGTTGTATTGGGTATACAACATGCTTTTGCTATGTTTGGTGCAACAGTTCTTGCCCCATTTTTAATGGGCTTTGATGCCAACCTTGCAATTTTAATGTCTGGTATTTGTACAATCTTGTTCTTCTTTATAACTGGTGGTCGTGTTCCCAGTTATTTAGGCTCAAGCTTTGCATTTATTGGTGTTGTGATTGCTGCAACAGGTTATGCAGCATCAGGAACAGGAGCTCCAAATGCCAATATTGCTTTAGCCGCTGGCGGTATTATGGCATGTGGTGTGCTGTATGCCATTTTCGGTTTTATTGTAATGGCAACGGGTACTCGTTGGATTGAAAAGCTCATGCCACCTGTTGTAACAGGTGCAGTAGTCATGATCATTGGTTTAAACCTTGCTCCTGTTACAGTGAAAAACGTAGCTGGTAATAACTTTAATATGTGGATGGCACTAGTAACTGTACTTTGTATGGGCTCAATTGCTGTATTCACGCGTGGTTTATTACAACGTTTATTATTATTAATTGGTCTTTTACTTGCTTACCTCACTTACTACATTGTTTCAAATGTAATGGGCAATGGTACACCTATTGATTTTGCACCTATTCATCAAGCAGCATGGTTCGGTGCTCCTCAATTCCATGGTCCTGAATTCAATATGAATGCAATGCTCATCATTGCACCTATTGCATTGATTTTAGTTGCTGAGAACTTAGGCCATATTAAAGCTGTTGGTGCTATGACAGGTGAAAACCTTGACCCGCACATTGGTAAAGCCTTTGTTGCAGATGGTATTGCAACAACATTATCTGGTGGTGTTGGTGCTCCAGGTATGACCACTTATGGTGAAAACATTGGTGTTATGGCTGTAACACGTGTTTACTCAACCATCGTATTTGTATTCGCAGGAATTTTCGCAATTTTCTTAGGCTTCTCTCCTAAGTTTGGTGCAATTATCCATACCATTCCAACTGCCATTTTAACGGGCGCATCAATTGTTGTATTTGGTTTAATTACCATTGCAGGCGCAAAAATTTGGATTGAAAACAAAGTTGATTTTTCAAAGAATAAGAACCTGATGGTTGCTGCGGTTACCATTATTTTAGGTACAGGTGATTTCGCACTACAATTTGGTAATTTCAACCTTGGTGGTATTGGTACGGCTACCTTTGTAGCACTTATTTTAAACTGGTTCTTCAGTTTAGGTGATAAATCTTAAAAGCATAATAAAATTTTATAGCAGTCTTCGGACTGCTTTTTTTATGGCTCATTTTTTCTTACTATGGTCATATAACATTATTGATCATTCACTATGCGCTTAGATTTGTTCGATCTGCAACTTATTCTTCATATTGTAGATACAGGAAGCCTAACCAAAGGCGCTGCACGTTCTGCTATTTCTCTTCAAGCATGTAGTGAACGTATTAAAAAGCTTGAACAGTCACTTGATGTAAGCTTGTTTACTCGCCATGCAACGGGAGTAAAACTCACACTTGCAGGACAGACTTTTGTTGAGCATGCTCAGCGAATATTATTACAAACAAAGCAAATGCATCAAGCAATGGCACCTTTTGCCTCGGGCTTAAACTCGAATATTACACTGTGGTGTAATTCTTCTGCACAAAGTGAATATTTACCATTATTATTACCACAATATTTGATTGAAAATCCAAATTCGCAAATCGATTTAAAAGAGGCAGAATCAAATGACATTGTGCAGGCAATTGAATCAGGGACTGCTAAATTAGGTTTAATTTCAAGTTTTTTTAAGTCACATGAGTTACAAACTTTAGAATTTTCAGATGATCCCTTGGTACTCGTCTGCCCTCTTCATCATGAGCTTGCAGCTCAAAATCAACTACGCCTTTCCGATCTACTTTCTCATGCTTTTGTAGGTTTAATGCAATACCACTCTTTACAACAATCTATTGAAACTCAAGCAAAATTATTAGGATGTGCTATTCAATATCGTTTGCGTTTACCTAATTTTACAGCAATTGCTCAGGTGGTTGCTAATGGTGTAGGGATTGCAATTATGCCAAAACGTGCTGCTTTGCGTTTAAAGGATTTTTATTCTTTTCAGCAAGTGGAATTAGTCGGTGAATGGGCAAACAGGAAACTGTTACTTACTGCACAAAATTTTGATGATTTACCTGTAGCCTATCAACACTTTGCACAGTTCTTAATATCTCAAAATAGTCAGATAAAATTGAAATAATTTAAGGCAGAAAAGCTCAAATATAATCACTAAACTAGCTGATCTAATAATTTAACTTTACTAAATAAGTGAGATATATCACACATTAATAAATACAGAATGAGATTTACTCAAAAATACAAACAAATTAAATTATATTTATAAAATCAACTGGTTATATTTAGAACAGTAAAATTACAATAAATTACACAACAAACACTATACCAACAAAAAGAAATATTCTGTATTCTAGCAATATCTACATGCGATACAGATAAACATCATGAGAAATTTTCTGCCATTCACTGTGTGTTTATTCACTTCAATCAATATTGCAAATGCAAAGGTTCCTAAAGAAGGTGGAAAAATTACATTTATGGGGCAAGTTGTAAATTCAGAACTCTATGTCAGTAATGATACAAATCGAGTAATTTTGCTGAATGAACTTAACCCATCTTCAACCCAAAGTACCCCTTTTCAAGTTAAATTCACTGGCTGTCAGGATAAACAATGTCCAAACATTAGTTATTCTATATACGATGTGAACACCAATAAAAATACAAAACTTATTAGTACTTATATAAAAAATAATGACCCAGTATTACCGAATGTTTCACTTGAATTATTAGATGATAATAACCAAGCGATACATGTTGCAGGAAAACATTATCTACTTGAAGAAAATGCAATAAATAAAAATTTAAATTTTTCAGCACGTTATATTGTTAAAAACAATATAGAAGCAGAGAAAAAAGTGAATTCAATGATTGTTTTCGCAATCAACTATCACTAAATGCTAACAAAAACATGACTCTAAATTTGGAGGAGTCATGTTCTACACAAAACTTTAAATGATTTATATCGTTATTTTTCAGCTTCTGGCTTATGTTCTAGCTCCTTTGCTAAAAAATAATTTAAAAAAGTTCTAATTACAGCAAGAATTCCTAGCTGAATCAGGCTCTCTAAATCAGGGTCAACTGTAGTTGCTAAAATATCTGCGGCTAATTGGAATTCTAAGGCTGTCGCTAACCAGTCCCCTAATGAATAACGTGCTGTCCGCCCAGACTGCATTTTAAATAAGATAATTAATGCTTTAATTAATCCAATCACAACACAAATAATTGAAATTATTTCTAAAGACAGCTGCAATAAATGCACAGTTGAGTTGAGTAATTCACGTAAAACTGAAATATCAAGCATTGGTAACCACGACTGTAAATGAGTTATGAAATAGCAGATATCAATCATCACAAATTTTATATGAATTAAAAATATGAGTAGCTCAAACTGCTATTGTTTATTTTTCACGCTCCACAATAATAATTCAATCAAAATATTTAATTCTTATGAGAATACCTAGTTAATTTTCATCGTAAAATCATATAACTACCTAAAGCAATTAAGTCAAAGAGTAATACTCTAAAAAAAGAAATTGTTCAAAATACTATATGGGCATATAACATTATTGATTATTTACCTATGCCATATTAGTAATATCATAGAAATAAAACCTCAATTGAGGTCTTATTTTCACTGATTATATGAATTAGAAGTAATACTTCCATCCTATATTACCTTGATAAGATTCATTATTATGACTACCTGTAGTATACGAGGCATTTAACCAAACTTGACTGTTTTTAGTCGTATTTCCTTCAACACCTACTTTAAACTCTCCCTGGCTTTTTGAACCTTCATTTTCATAACGAATACCATCAATTACAACAGAGTAAGGATTGGTATTGTGAATATAGTTCAAAGCAATATATGGACGGTAGCTTGTTAATTTATTTCCATTGGTTGGAATATTTAAATAGGTTTTAACACCCATACGTGCTTGTACATTATCTTTCCCATGATAAATATCAACACCTTGGGCATCTTTAAAATCATCAGCGTGTACGCCTTGGTAAATGAGTTGAGCTTGTGGTTGAATCCACCAGTCTTTTTTACCATTTTTATTCAACAGATAATCACCACCTACCTCAATGGATGCTGTTACACCAGATGAATTGTATTTATATTGGTTTTGGTCTGGTGTATCGATTTTATTATTGAATTTATTCCAAAGTACCCATGAATCAATATAAGCACCACGTTTTTCAACTGGGTGAGCATACCAAGTACCGTATAGACCCAAGCTATAACCATCGATTTTTGTTTTTGATTCACGGTCAGTGACTTTTGAACGTGTTTTACCATCATAATAAGCAAAACCAGTCATAGCACCTAAGTTATATTGATCTTCTTCACCTAGAGTAACTAAGCCCGTACCGATTTGAGTGACAAAGCTATTCCCCGTCGTTTTTAATTGACTCTCCATCGTTTTGAATTGGTTGTGCCCACCAGAGGCACGAACCCAAACCTTCCCTAAATCTTTATTATTCTTACCTAGGTTTTGATATTGGCTTGCACCTTCTCTATCTTCTAAACGAGATGTAAAAAGGGTATTCCCCATGGTCTCTGTTGCTAAGTATTCACCAACATCTGGAGTGTAAACAGGGTCATCTGTATCAATACCCCCATCATTTCGATGGCTTCTTAAATACCAATTATTATTATCTAGAAATAGACCATAGTCATAAGCACCTGCTGTAACGTATCCTTTATTTCCAATAAAAAATGCATTAGAAGTTGATGAACCTGTTTGAATTATCTGGATACCCTTATAAGTTCTAGCACCTGAGCCACCAGCATTAATCACTTTAAGTTCAGTAGAACCTGTAGCATCACCAGCTATAATAATAAAGTCTGTATCTAATTTATTTACATTATTATCAGATGCGAGTTTAGTGTCGATTTGTAGAATACCGCCTGTACCAGTAAAATTGCCACCAATATTTAATTTTCCAAAAAGGACACCTTGAATTGGCTTATTTGGATCATAATTACTTAAACTAATTACACCATTACTATTATTTTTAATATCACCAGAAAATGTACTATTTAGACCATAAATATTTATTGTCGAATTATCATTATCTATTGCTGTTTTATCGCCAGTAGACTTAATATCTCCTAAAATATTAATGACAGCTAAATTTCTATTATATATTGCAACATGTTGATTTGTTTTTGAGGTATCTATTGAAGTTAAACCCTCTAAATTTATTTTTGAACCATTACCAGTTGCATAAATAGATGAAAAATTTGATTGACTTGTATCTAAGTCGGAGGCAACGATAGAGATGGTATTTGCATTTATAATAGCTCCATTTTGAACAACTAAACCATAACTGTTCTTAAGATCTGAAGTAATATCTATATTTGTATATTTTAAATTTATTGTTGCTAAAGCGTTATTAGCAAAAACAGCTGCTCCATCTTTCACTTTTATTAAGTTAAGCGTGTTTTCATCACCATTAAACTCAATCATCGTTTCTTGAGGAGTATTATTATTTACTCTACTATTAGCAAACAAACCATGCCCTGATGTTGTTTCAACAGAACTTCCCTTACCTATATAAATTTTTCCACTTTCTTGAGCTTTGACCCCGATGCTTTCAGAAACTATTTTTATCTGATCTGCTGTAATTACTCCGCCAATATTTGGTACAGCAGAAACACCTTCCGCATCAAGCCCTATATTATATGCATTAATATTTGTAATTCCCGACAAAGTAACATTGCTATTAATACCGGAAAAAACACCTGTACCACTCTTACTTATTGTTAAATCATTTGCATTAAATATTGATTTACTGCCTGGTTGAGAAAATAAATATACACCTACAGCGTTATGATTTTTATTATCTACTTCAATCGAATTTTGACCTGTAAGGTTTACAACCCCATTAGAGGATAAATCAAACCCTCGTACTGTCCCATTCTCATTAGAAGAAATTTTTAGACCTAAACTTTCAGCTTTAAAATCATTTTTACCTGTAGCTCTTATTCCAAATGCACTTCCTTCAGCCTGAACAACTACGGTACTATTTTCCCCTAAATTCAATTGACCAGTGCTCGACAAATTTATACCAGTCGCACTTAAAGTTGTAGAAGTAACATTTATATCAATTGAGCCATTATTATTAATCAAATATTGATCTTTATTGCCCACATTAATACCAATAACACTTTCGGCATTATTCACGGTAATAGTGCTATTCTCTGGAATGGTAAAATTACCTTTTCCACTACTTATAGCACCAATCTCTGCGGCACAAATTTTTCCAGAAATAACTAAAAATAAACACAAAGCCAAATGATTATATTTAAGAGTCTTATTCATTTTAAACCGATTTTTTATTGTACAATTCATACTTATATCGTATTTTTTTGTAATAATATTTATTTAATAGTGTGATTTACGTAACAAAAGTCAATGGATTATACAAATAACAATTATTTACTTTTATAGTAACTAAGCAATCAAAATATTTAATTCTTATGAGAATACCTAGTTAATTTTCATCGTAAAATCATATAACTACCTAAAGCGATTAAGCCGAAAAAGAACACTTTTCGAAATTTTTGTTCAGAAATACGATAACGAATTTTTGTGCCTAACCACATTCCAATTAAAGCAGGAATCAATGCAATAGCAGACATCACATAATCTATAGGCAGATTTTCAACAGGATTCTGATGTAAAAATACAGCCAAACAAATCGTTGATGTAGTAAATGCCAAGCCGAGCGATTGAACCAGATCATCTCGTTGCAAATTTAAAGTCTGCAAATATGGCACAACAGGAATTACCACCACCCCTGTCGCTACCGTTAAAGCACCACCTAAATACCCTATAATAGGCGAGAGCCATTTTTCATGTTTCGACAAATTGGGCATACTTTTGGCACATAAACCATACACTCCATACAGAGCAAGCATCCCGCCCAACAAAGCCTCGCTATTAAAATCACTATGTCCTAACGTTGGAAAAACACTCCAAATAGAACCAACAATAATTCCAAGCAACAACAACCAAAAACGGCGAATCAATTGTAGTACTCGTCCTTCAGCAAATAATTGCCAAAAATTTGTTACCATCGATGGAATAATTAATAAAGTTGCTGCCTGAAATGGACTAATGACCATGGTCAATAAACCCATCGAAACCGCAGGTAAGCCCAAGCCAATCGTGCCTTTAATCATTCCAGCTAAAGCAAAAACCGTAATAACAAACCAAACCATGAATGCCACCTATTTGCATATGTCGCTATGCTATTCAAATTCTTTAATTTTAAAAATCAGTGTTTTTTGAAGTACACCTCAATAAAAAGTTGAGGCTTTAAATCGGCAATAAAAAAGCCCCTAGAAAAGGAGCTTTATTTCATAAAATATAAAACTTAATACACATCGCGACGATAGCGTTTTTGCTTTCTTAATAGCTCAATAGTTGTATGACCTAGCACTTCTTTTAATGCTTCATCGACCCCTTGTGCCATTCCTTCCAAGCTACCACATACATATAGATATGCCCCATTTTCCACCCATGCACGTAACCGATCAGCTTGCTCAATCAGGACATGTTGAACATACTTTTTTTCAGCTTGATCACGTGAAAAAACCATATCTAAATGCTGTAAAAATAAAGATTTTTTCCAAGCCTCAAGCTGTTGTTCAAATAAATAATCGGCTGACTTTTGCCGTTCACCGAAAATCAACCAGTTTTGATCAAAACCTGATTTTTCACGGCGATACAAATGTGATAACAAACCTGCAATACCTGAACCATTCCCAATAAAAATCATTGGTTTTGCGGTATTTTCTAACTGAAAAGTCAAGTTGTGACGCACATTTACACGTACATTTTCAGTAATATTCGCACCCAATGTTAACCAGCCTGAACCTAAGCCTAAGCCCTGTTCAGTTTGATGCTGACGAACGACTAAACCTAAAGTATTTTGTTCGGGAATAGATGCAATTGAATAATCTCGTGTCGCTAAATTTTCAAATTGAGCTATCCAATCAGAAAAACTTTCTTCTGCTATGCGAGGTGGAGTTTGACGAATATTTTTAAATTTTAAAGTTTGAACGTATTCTGTTTTACTTGAATCTTCTCCGACTTCATTTAAAAAATTTCTAATTTCCAAATTTGTATTTGCAGCCTGAACTTCAAGAATATCACCCGACTGCCACTGCAAATGTTCACGTGACATTTCAATGTGGTAAATCGGTTCACCTAAGCTACATGCATTTAAATGTGTACGTGTTTGCATTGAAACATCAATCCAATTTTTTGCTAGTTTGCTCAGTTCCAACTCATGACCCATGACTTGTGACAAATGATGAGACCACTGTTCTAAATTTATTTCAGAATATTGATCCACACAAATAGCATCAAAATATGGATGTGCCTGTTGTTTCAAAAGCCATGTATTGAGCTCTAAACCAAAATAGCAAAAATTGTCATAACGTCGATCACCAAAAGCTAAAACAGCAAAAGATATGTGGGACAAATCGATATTTTTTTGCATGATATTCTGCTGAAAATTCTGGGCAGAATCTGGGGCATCCCCCTCACCATAGGTACTGACCATCCATAGAACACGTGATGTTTGCTGTAAATTTTCAAACTTTAATTGCTCTATATTTATTAATTCAGCACATATACCTATACTTTTGAGCTGCGTATAACTTTGACGAGCAAAACGCTCTACTTGACCTGATTGACTTGCATAGATGATTAAATAAGTATCCGTATCAAGCTGTATTTTTGGTATATTTTTAGACTGATTTAGCCAAAGCCATACAATTGAAAATAAATAGACAAAGAATAAAAATCCAAAAATACCAATAAGAAAAATGGTTGCTTGTGTCATAACATTTGCCTACACAGCAAGCCAAATAAAAATGATTAATACAGCCAAACTTGAAGCTGTAATCAATAAATGCGTCATCAAACGAGTTTTTATACTAAGGAATAAGATAAAGCCCGCAATTGATAAAATCATGATCACAATCGCGCTAATATCAATGAGCCAGCTCCAAGCCATTCCCGCATTTTTGCCACGATGTAAATCATTAATTAAAGATACTGTCGTTACTGGTTTTTGAGTAATTTCAACTTCGCCTGTATCTAATAAAGCCCAAATATCGGTTGAACCCGCAGGGCTTTCTAGCCGAATCATCACCTCACCATCAAGAACCTCACTACTTTGAAAACGCCCAATCACGGTTTCCTTTTCACGAACATAATCAATTAATTCTGTAGATGGATTTTCTTGCTTTAAAAGAGATTGAACGACCTTTTCAGGTAATTCAAGTTTTACTGTAGTTTCATTTTGTGCAGGCTCAAACCAACTTGGATTGTTTAAGAACAACCCTGTTAGTGAGAAAAAAATGAGCACAATAAATGCAAATGCAGATAACCAACCATGCACATAGCGTGCATGGCGGTAAAAATCACGGCGTTGGTACACGATTTAGACCTTATGATCCTAGTTAAGGATCAACGAATTTTTTGGAAGTTAAGTTTCACGCTACCAATCTCTGCTTGAGCTGGCAAACTGTGACTCGAAGGTTTCGCCTTCACATCAAGATCAATCATTTGATATGAATGATCGCCATGTTCACGTGAAGTTTCGATATGAACGATGTATTGACCTGCTGCAACCGTCTTGCCCTGATCATCCTTACCATCCCAAGCTAACTTATAGTTACCTGGCTGACGTGACGGTTTTGCAACTGCGTCTAAGTTTGTCATTTGACGACCATAACGGCGCCACCAAACATAGTTTGAGTTAATCCATTTTTCGTCTTTACCCCAAACAGCAAGGGTTCTTACAATTTTTTTATTTTCATCTGTAATCCATACAGAAACGTATGGAGCACGATATTTTTCTACATTAATTTTTGGGATCGTTAAATCAATAGTCGCTTGATAACCTGCTGGCCATTTTGTAGAAGAACTCGCAGCAACCGTAAGCATTTCAACTTGAACAGGTTTATTTTCCAATAAACCATTCCAGCCTGCACTTTGAAAAGTTGCACCATCTGTCATAGTCAGTTTAGCTTCATAGCCAACAAGTGCTTCTATTAGTGCTAAACCTTCAGTAGGTGACATTGCAGCAAGTGCCGTAGCAAGCGCATCTGCATCTGCTGCGCATGTGCCCACAACAACACATTGTTCAACATGTTGTAATGGCATACCTGTTTTTGGATCAATTAAATGTGATTGATCTGCAAGTGAACGATAACCTTGACCACTAAATGCAACGGCTTGATCTTTTAATTTTAAAATATCGGTAGGTACGGCTAAATCGTGATGATTAAATGCATCTTGAACACCAATACTCCAACTCTCTTTTTTCGGTGCGCTACCCCAAACACGAATATCACCACCAATATCAATTAACAAACCTTCAACCGCAGGTACTTTGGCACGTGCAGCAAGCATCGCACGATCAATAATATAGCCTTTTGCATAAGCATCTGGTGCAAATGCAACTGCATCATCCATCTTCACTTTTTGTTTAGATGCTTCTAAAGATACGCTATCTGGTTTCAATAAACTCAATACTTGTGCATGTGTTTCCGTGTCTAAATCGGTAATACCTTGTGTTTTTTCCCAAAGGGTTATGAGCTGACCTAAACGTGCATCGAAAGCACCACATGTTTTGCTGCGCCATGCTTCACATGCTGCAATCACTTCAAATAATTCTGCCGAAACTTCGCCTTGTTTATTTTTATTTAATGCAGAAATTTCACTATCTTCACGCCAAATTGAAAGCTTTTGATCTAAATCTGCAATTTCAGATTGAATCGCATCTAAAGCTAACTTAGCGTCTTGTTTTGAAACACCTGTCACAACTACATCTAAAGATGTACCAAGTACATAATCTCGATGAAAACGATGTACCGTAGATTCTTCCTGCTCAATTTGACCATCTAATAAAACTGACTCTGTCGCACTTACATTCATTGGTGTAATACATACTAATGCCATCACTAATGGTGTGAGTTTAAATGTGGCTTGTGCGCATTTATTTTTTTGGATCATTGAAATCATTAAGATTCACCAGAAGATTTTTTTCAAATATTATTGATAATGAGAGTAGTTATCAAGTAGATTACAACAGATAATTTCGATATAACTATGGAGAATGGTTCAATGAATCATTGGTTAAAAATTGCATTGCTCTCTTCTTTACCAGTTTTGAGCCAAGCCCACACTGTTAGCCCATACATCTTGCCAGAAGCTTTTGATATCACAACTTCAAATTTAAGTTTCCAAAGTGGTATGACGGTTGAAAAGTTTTATGTACCAAGTGCGAACTTCAAAACAACTTATATAATTACTGAGCCAAATGGCGAACAAAAAGCATTAAATGCAGCTGCTTCTTTAAAGCGTTTTAACGTTGCAGAGTTTGATTTAAAAACTGAAGGTACATATAAAATCCAAACTAAAGATGCTTTGGGGAATAGTTCTAATTATGCTTTAGTTGATGGTCGTTGGTTACGTGTCCGTCCTGTTCGTGCTCCAATGCCACAAGCGTCAAATGCCGCAGCACCTAAACCAGAAGTGCTAAAAGCTGAAGTCGAAAAAGCACCGACTACAACTCAAATTCCTCGCGTTATTTCTGCCGATCAAGTGCCTGAAAAGGCTGAAAAATTAGAAGTGAAAAACCAATTTATTGCTGAATCTTATGTAACAAAAGGCAAACCTAGCCCAATTCCAGCGCCAACAAAAAAAGGGTTTGAATTAAAACTTTTAACTCACCCAAGTGAATTGTATGAAGGTGATTCCTTAAAAGCCCAAGTTCTGTTTAATGGTAAAACAGTACCAAATTTAGAGTTTGAAGTATTTAAAGGTGCTGGTCATTTCGACAAAGATAAAACTCGTGAATTACCAACAGTAAAATCAAATGCAAAAGGCGAAATCGAAGTACCTTTCGAGAAAGCAGGTATTTATTTAATTACAACATCTTATCCAGAAGCAAATCCTGACAATACTAAAAAGCCCTCAACAGATGCATTTATTTACGGTCTAACTGTAGAAGTTGCTGAATAATATATGCGATAAAAAAACTCCTCAAATGAGGAGTTTTTTTATGGTCGAATTTCTTTTAATTCACGGCGAATAAAATGCTGAATCATTTCCCTATAAATATTTTCAATTAAATCTGGATCTAAATCTTGTTCAGATGCGTAAGTTCGAACTTTTTCAACAACTTCTTCAATACGTGGTGACTTAACATCTTCCGATTTACGCTTAAAGCGAATGACCTGATCAACATAAAATTGCCGCGTTGCAATCAGTTCAATTAATGCATCATCAATAATATCTATGCGGCTGCGGGCTTCTTCCAAAGATTCCACTTTTTCTTTTTTCATTTTTCCGTTTCACTATCTATATTACTTGCGTTTTTATACTTCTCTTCTAACACGTTACTGAAAATACTTTCAATCATCCAAACACGATATAAGCTATTAAATACATAACTCTGCCCATCTATTCTTAAATCGAGCACTGGAAAATTAGGTTGAGACTTCATTTCACAATGAATATCGTTTTCTTCAAGTTTTGAAAGAACATCTAAATCTGCATATTTTTTAATTTCTAATTCACGCATTAATTCAGTTAAATGTGGCGTATAAGATAAATCTTTTCCTTCTGTCCATACTGCTTTTAAAATATGATGAATTGCATCAATTTGTTGTTCTTCAGGCACGCTATAAAAGAGCTTTGCCATATTAATTGTAGTTTCTTCAGTGGGTCTGCAAAAAGGCGTAAATGCAACTTCTGTACGCTTTGATAAACGAGTTGCCAAGCTCCAATCAAATAGATCACGTCCATGATAAGTAAGCGGATATACTTTTAATTGAATATTATAATAATTAGCTAATTCTTCTTTAATATATGCCAATAACAACCACGAAATTGGATCTTCTAAAGCAATATATAAATCCAACTCTGGGTCTAAACTTTGTATTTCATTGAGCTCTTCTGCATCACTAATTAAATGCTCACGCCATTCAATATGGTTAATCAAAAAAATTGGATTGCCCGTCAGTAGATTTTGTCTTTTTAAGCGACGTGTTAAACGCAATAAATCATCTACCGCATGATACTTTCGGTCACCAAACTGAAAATAACTGACCAAAACCTCATCATCATTAAAAATACGTTCTTCAAAATTTTGAACTTTATGATGTTGGCTTGCCATGGCATAAAGCGTACGTAATTTTCCATATTGTTTTTGCCAAAGCATATGGAAAACATCTTCCAATAAGTATAAAAAATCTTGCCCTCTTAATGGCGTATTCTTCAAAATTGTTTCAGCTTGCTTTATTGCTTCATCTGTTGGTTGTTCTGGTGTTTCATGAAAACTAAAACGATGCTGTTTAGACAAAATTTTGGCGTCATTTAAACAATAATTTTGCCACTCCATTGCAGACATTTGGTTAGGTGGTTCAGCTGTTTTTCTCGAAATCACCACTTTCAGTGGCTTTAATTCTTTGATTAATATTTCTTCTAATTGTGGTAATTGCTGAACTGCTAAATAGCTATAAACATCATCTAAACGTAAATGAACCGTTAATCCCATATCTGTAGACAACACCTCTTGGCGAGTAGGTTTTTGATAAAACCAGCTCGATCGGATTGGATCAAACCAACGGCGTAGCAATGACATGGGATAAGCCTCGAAAAATGTTTCATGTTCAGCAACTGTACTAAACATACATTCAATAAAAAAAGAATGAAAATAGTATAGGCTGGATAAAAAATTTATAACAATTCAAAATGAAATGTTCAATATTTTGATAAATTTCATTTTGCATAATTAAACAATGTTTAACCACTTTAGTAAAATTTTTTCATAAAAAAGCACTCAAAAATGAGTGCTTTTTAAATGCTAATTTAGCAAAAATGCATGCTTAGATTTCGCGTATTGCGCCTTTAGAAGCACTTGTCGTATGCATTGCATAAGCTTTAAGTGCTTTAGAAATTTTACGTGGACGCTCTTCTGCAGGCTTCCAACCTTTTGCTTCTTGTGCTTCACGACGAGATGCCATTACAGCCTCATCAACAGCTAAATGAATAGTTCGGTTAGGAATATCAATTTCAATACGATCGCCATCTTCAACCAAACCAATTGCACCGCCTTCAGCAGCTTCAGGAGAAACGTGACCAATTGAAAGACCTGATGAACCACCAGAGAAACGACCATCTGTGATAAGTGCACAATCTTTACCTAAACCTTTCGATTTTAAGTAGCTTGTTGGATAAAGCATTTCTTGCATACCCGGACCACCACGCGGACCTTCGTAACGAATCACAACAACATCGCCTGCTGTAATTTTACCACCTAAAATCGCATCTACTGCAGAATCTTGGCTCTCAAATACGCGTGCTGTACCGTTGAATTTTAAAATTGATTCATCAACACCTGCAGTTTTTACAATACACCCATCAAGTGCAATATTGCCGTAAAGTACTGCTAAACCACCATCTTTAGAGAAGGCATGTTCTGCATTACGAATCACACCATTTTCACGGTCACCATCTAAACGTGTGTAATAACGATTTTGTGAGAATGCAGTTTGTGTTGGTACACCACCCGGTGCCGATTTAAAGAAGTTATATACCTCTTCATCTTCAGTACGAATAATATCCCACTTATCTAAAGCATCTTTTAAAGTCGCTTCATGAACCGTCGGTACAGAAGTATCAAGCAAGCCTGCGCGGTCTAATTCACCAAGAATCGACATAATGCCGCCTGCACGGTGAATATCTTCCATATGTACATTTTTAACTGCTGGTGCAACTTTACAAAGTACAGGTACTTTACGAGATAAACGGTCAATATCGTCCATTGTAAAATCAACTTCTGCTTCATGCGCAGCAGCCAACAAATGCAGAACAGTATTGGTTGAACCGCCCATTGCGATGTCCAAAGTCATTGCATTTTCATACGATGCTTTAGTTGCAACATTACGTGGTAATACGCTGTAATCATTTTGTTCATAATGACGTTTGGTAATTTCAACGATCAATTGACCTGCTTTTTCAAATAACTTTTTACGGTTTGCATGTGTTGCAAGCGTAGAACCATTACCCGGTAAAGATAGACCTAAAGCTTCTGTTAAGCAGTTCATTGAGTTAGCTGTAAACATACCTGAACATGAACCACATGTTGGACATGCAGAACGCTCATAAGCCTTAACTTCTTCGTCTGTATAATTATCATCTGCTGCTACAATCATTGCATCAACAAGATCAATTGCTTGTTCATTACCACGGATTTGGACTTTACCCGCTTCCATTGGTCCGCCTGATACAAATACCACTGGAATATTTAATCGCATAGATGCCATTAACATTCCCGGTGTAATTTTGTCACAGTTAGAAATACAAACCATTGCATCAGCGCAATGAGCATTTACCATGTATTCAACTGAATCTGCAATTAAATCGCGTGATGGTAATGAATACAGCATACCGTCATGCCCCATCGCAATGCCGTCATCAACTGCAATCGTATTAAACTCTTTTGCTACACCACCAGATGCTTGAATTTGTTCAGCAACCAACTGACCTAAATCTTTTAGGTGTACATGACCCGGAACAAATTGAGTAAATGAGTTTACGACAGCAATAATAGGCTTACCGAAATCTTCATCTTTCATACCTGTAGCACGCCATAAGCCACGTGCGCCGGCCATATTTCTTCCGTGTGTTGATGTTTTTGAACGATAATCTGGCATGGTGTTTTCCAACAATGTATATGCTTGAATAAGAACGCATCTTATTCTGGCAAAATATTCCTATTTATATTCAATATATCAGCCAAAGACTGAGCTTTCATACTATAACCTGTGTTTAAAGCATGATCACTGAACTTTTCATCATCTACATGAATTTTTTAATCAATTCATGGTACTTTTTCTACTATACCGCTATATGCAAAGAGAAAATATAAAACTTATATGAATATTTTTTCAATTTTGCATAAATAAAAGCTATAAAAAAGAGCCCCTAAGGACTCTTTTCTCATATCTATTTTATCTTTTATTTAAATATAAACCTGTACATTGCTTACCAATGTCATCTACACAAATTTCAGCCGAAGTTGTAGAAATCCATTTTAGGAAAAAATTAGATTTTTTCCCTTGATAATTATTAGCATCTGCTCCACAACCTACTTTGCGATTATCATTTTGAATATCAAGAACAAGTAAATCTAAATTTTTTGCATTGCTATTACGAATAATAGCAAACTCACCACTAAGTACCTTTTGTTGTGCTTTATAAACAAAATTTCCTGGTTGGCTAAATTGGTAATCTTCAGTACATGATGTTGCTGGATTAAATAACCCCCATGTCCCCCAAAAAATATTGTTTAAATTAATCTGATCTTTTTCTATAGCAAAGACTTGGGTACCAAATAAAATCGCACTCAATAAAAGAATCATTTTTCTATTCATAAATGCCTCTATCATTATTTTTAATATCATTGTTTTACCATGAAATATTAACACGACGATTTGGTGCTAAACAATCTTTTCTATTTCTCTGAATATTCTCAACATTACAAATTTTATATTGTTCAGTAGCACCTTTAGCATCTACCGTAATATAGTTTGGGTTAATACCATTATTTACTAAATACGTTACAAGAGCATTCGTTCTATATTCAGATAATCTTTGATTGTAATGAATACTACCCATCGGATCTGCATATCCTCGTACAACGATATTTGTACTTCCAGATTGCTTAATCTCATTTAATATATCATTTAACAACATATTCGTCATTGCAGTACTCAAATCTGAACTATCGAATTTAAAAAATACACTGGCTTGCTTTATTCCCACTTTCGGCTTTTTAATTTCAACTTGCTCTTTTATTACTCCATAATTTAACAACTCTTGACATTGCTCACCCTTCCAATAATAAGTAAATGCTAGAACTTGCTTATCAAAATCAATACGTAATTGACAACGTTTATATGTATTAGTATCAGGAACTCGAACATCTAGTACATAATTCCATGTTTTCACAGCAAATAATCCTTCATTAAAATGAGGGTTATCTAAAATATATCGAATTTGATCTTTATTTAAGCCGACATCAAGACGCTTTAACTGATCTATTTCAAAACGATTTATTTGCTTCAAATAGCTCTGCTTAATTTCTGGAAATTTAATCTCTAAATCTGTTGATATATTATTAGCATGCACGTTTAGACCAATGATAGATGCTAAAAAAATGCCAATTAATAATTTATTATACATTCTTATTTCCTTAATTTTTTTAATAAAAGGTGGGAAATAGATATGATTTCCCTTTCCCACCTTCAATTTAAATTTACCTTTTAGTCAATCACACCACTAATACCAATTCGGAAACTTGCATCACCTTCACTTGCTTTAGCAATACCACCTGTTAGAGACCAACGCCCATTATCAGCAGTTCTTCTTAACGTCACACCAATTGCATTTTCACCACCATGGTATGCAGCACCAGCAGCATATGTAAATTTTCCTGGAACATATGGTGCCGACTCAAGAGCCATAGCTGCTGCAATACCAGCATTTGCACGTTTTTCTACATCATTAATACGACTGTTTGTATTATAGAAAGCTTGCTCTATATTATTTGTTAAATTATCAATTCTGGTATTAGTTGCTTGATCTGCTTTATCTAATGCATCAATAGCACCACCAACATTATTGTATGTATTACCAGCAACATTATAATTTGGTGCAATATATGTATTTGTTACAGAATCAAGTTCACCACCTAATACTTTATTTAATTGACTGACGTTAACAGCATCGTTCCCTTTAACACCCTCAGATACGCCAGAAATAGTCCTATCCACACCATCTTTACCTTGGATATTAACAACTGTACCACCTGTATCTTTTGCTACAGTAATTTCAGCTGTTGGATCAGATTGCTGAACTAAACCTTTTCCAACATCTAAGTTATTAATTTGAGTTGTTAAGTTTTGAATATTGGTTGTGTTTTTGTCTACATCTGCCTTAACAAGACCCAGTTGCTCTTCTGTTGCCGAACGACCTACCTCACCAAAATCACTCGCTGACAAATCTTTATTTGTCAAACCAGTAATCTCGCCATCTACAACCTTCGTGGTACCTACATCCAAACTACCATCAGCTGTTAAATCAACATTCTTAGCTAAGCCAACAATAACACCGCCATCTGCATTTACTTGAGTATAAATATTCTTCCCTTCATCAGAGTTGGCAAAAGTAGTATTGGTATCATCACCTTTGATAACAACTTTAACATCTGTCGTTGATTGATATCCTGCTCCAGAGTTACCACTTACAGCGACATTACCAACGCCAGAGGTAATACCACCTGTATAATTTTTAAAGTTATCTTCTAGTGCTTTCAACTGGCTAAAGTTAACAGCATCATTATCTGCTGTACCTTTTGCAACGTTAGTAATCTTATTACCCGCTGCATTAATACCCGATACCGTAATACTAGGACCACCAACAATTGTTAAACCAGTATTATTAATGACTGTACCACCAAAGTTAATGCTACCGTCTGTTAGCGTTAGATTTTTCGCCAACCCAACAACAATATTACCGTTGTCATCAACTTGCGTATAAATGTTCTTACCTGCATCTGACTGACTAAAGTCTGTATTCGTTGCTACTCCTGTAATCGAAATCGTATCTCCTAGCTTCGCTTTATAGAGATCGCCTGAATTCGCTCCAAAGTGAAGACCTTTATTTGCTAATTCTGTCGTAGCACCGGTTACTGCGTTGTTTAAATCACCCGCATTTACTGCATTGCTTGCATTCGCAACATCTTTGTAATCTCCAGCACTTGCAACATTACTAATGACTGTACCGCCTATCGTCGTAATGGTGCCATCTGCATTCTTTGTCGATGTACTTGGTGTACCTGCTAATGTAATACTGTCTTTGTTGATACTGCCATCTTTATTGCGGTCATATTCTACAAAGCCATCAACAAGGTCTGAGGTTAAGTCAACGCCATCTTTTCCATCCTTACCTGCAAGATGAATCGTTTCTGTTTCTATCGTCCCACCAGTAATTGCGGTTGTCTTACCAGGTTCTCCTTTTGAACCCTCTGGACCTGTTACACTAATCCCATTTTGACCTATAACAGTTGTGCCATCTTTTCCATCTACACCATTTTTCACCGTTATACTGCTCAGATCGACTAGATTTTTCGATAACGCAATTTGCACACCCGTGCCATCTGCTGTGGTCGTGATGTTCGTATCTGCGCCTACAATCGAAACTGTATCCCCAAGCTTCTTAACACCTGTTGTTCCTGAGGTTCCTGTAAAGGTTAAGCCTTTAGTTGATACTGTATTCGCTGCATCCGTACCTGCCTGAATCTGGTCTTTTACTTCTTCTGTTAAATCTACTTCGTAATCTGTCGCACCACCTGTTGATGAGGCTTTTACTGTCACTAAACCTGACGTTCCTGCTGATACTGTGTTTTGTACCGATTGACCACCTTGCACAGCACTTACTGTATAGATCGTCTCTCCATTTGAACCTTTTGCAGTCGTAACAGTGGTATTCGTTCCAGCTTCTACTTTTGTTAATTGTCCTACTGTTGCCACATCTGTGTTGTTTACACCTGCTGCAACATTGGTGATCGTTGTGCCACCCATGTTGATGCCACCTTTGTTGATCACTGGACCTGTGCCACCAAAGTTAATGCTACCATCTGTTAATGTCAGGTCTTTTGATAACGCAATTTGCACACCCGTGCCATCTGCTGTGGTCGTGATGTTCGTATCTGCGCCTACAATCGAAACTGTGTCCCCAAGCTTCTTAACACCTGTTGTTCCTGAGGTTCCTGTGAAGGTTAAGCCTTGTGTCGATACCGTATTCGCTGCATCCGTACCTGCCTGAATCTGGTCTTTTGTCGCTGCTGATAGATCTACGACATAGTCCGTATTGCCATTGGTATCTTTGCTACCAGCGCTCACTGTTACCCCTGTTGAGCCTGTAACTGAACTGCTATCTGCATTTATTGTATAAATCGTTTGACCATTTGTGCCTGTCTTAGAATCAACTGTCGTGTTCTTTCCTTTTTCAACTTCTGTTTTAACAACCCGTAATGCAGCATCAATTGTATTTTTACCAGTCCCACCAATATTTGTAGTAGTTAAGTTACCATTGTCCAATGTTGCTGAAGGACCAATAATATTACCGACGTTTTCTTGCGTTTTTAATAGTTGTGCAACGGTAACAACATCTTGCATTGCTGAGCCATCTGCTACATTCTGAATACGGCGCAAATTTGAAGCTGTACCGACTGACACTACAGATGTTGGTACTGCTGTACCTGTTATGAAACCCACTCCCATTGGCGCAGTTGTTGCCGAGCCACTACCTAATGCAACACTATCTGCAAAATTCGAGACAGCTCCATTACCTATTGCAACAGTATTACTAGCACTAGCAAGTGCATTTGCACCTTGAGCAATTGAGGAAATACCGGACGCAACAGCATTTTTACCAATTGCTTGTGCATTTTCTGCATTCGCATTTGCCGACCAACCTAAAGCAACTGCCCCACTTGCCGATGCTATAGATACACGACCAAAAGCAATAGATGAGTCACCTGCAGCATTTGAGCCAGAACCCGCAGCGAGTGATCGATCACCCAAAGCATTTGCAAACGTTGATAATGCAGCACTATTAACACCTGTCGCTTGTGCAGATGCCCCTAAAGCAACAGCATTAACTACAGCTTTAGTTCCAGAACCTAAGGCAATACCATCATTACCAGAAGCCAATGAGTTAATACCAATTGAAATGGCATTTCCCCCTATTGCATTTGCCGATGAGCCTAGTGCAACAGCATCATTACCTATAGTGGATGAATTTACACCAAGCGCTACAGCATTTTTTCCAGATGCAACCGTATTCGCACCATGTGCAATTGCATTTTCAGCCGATGCTTTCGAATTAGCACCTTGAGCAATTGAGGAAATACCGGACGCAACAGCATTTTTACCAATTGCTTATGCATTTTCTGCATTCGCATTTGCCGACCAACCTAAAGCAACTGCCCCACTTGCCGATGCTATAGATACACGGCCCAAAGCAATAGATGAGTCACCTACAGCATTTGAACCCGAACCTGCAGCTATTGATCGATCACCTATAGCACTTGCAAAAGTTGATAATGCAGCACTATTAACACCTATCGCTTGTGCCGATGCCCCTAAGGCAATAGCTTGATTATTGCTAGCATTTGCAGAATGACCTATTGCAACACCATAAATTGCACTTGTATTTGCTCCAGAACCTAAAGCAATACCATCATTACCAATAGTTGATGAGTTTGCACCAAGCGCTACAGCATTTTGTCCAGATGCTTGCGCATTAGTACCTTGTGCAATTGAGGAAATACCTAATGCATTTGCCTGAGCACCCAAAGCAAGTGCACTATCTGCCGCTGCATTAGAGCCTCGCCCTAAGGCAGTAGCAAATTGACCTGATGCAGCAGCACCAGAGCCTAAAGCTGCTGACCTATCTCCAGATGCATTAGAAAAATAACCCATAGATATTGCATTTTGTGCAGAGACTTTTGCACCCCGACCAAGTGCCACGCTATCTACAGCACTAACAGTCGTAATACTGCCAGAACCCATCGCAATTGATCCACCTGCTACTGCATTTGCTGCATTCCCTAATGCTATAGAGTTCAGACCACCCGCACTAGAAAAATAGCCTATAGACATTGCATTTTGTGCAGAAGCTGTTGCACCACGACCAAGTACCATACTATCAGTAGCCGCAGCTGTTGCAGTTCCTTGATAGCCCAAAACAATTGATCCACCCGCTAATGCTTGTGCACTACGACCCAGTGCAATCGAATGAATACCTCCAGCATTTGAATAAGAACCCAATGCCGTACCATTTTCCGAAGCAGCCCTAGAATATGAACCTAGCGCAACACTGTTTAAACCTTCTGTTACCGCCCCACGACCAAATGCACTCGAATCAACACCAGATGATATTGCCATACCACCAATTGCCACAGCTCCACCTGCAGTTGCTTGAGCTCCTGCTCCATAGGAGAAAGCATTAAGGGCCGAAGCAACTGAATCTTTTCCTATAGCAAAAGAGTTAACGCCAGAAGCATTTGCAGATTGACCTATAGCCGAGGCACCACCAGCTAAAGCTTTAGCATTCAACCCTATAGCCATACCTGTCAACGAATCTGTAAATGCATTTTTACCAATTGCAATTGCATTTTCACCTGCAGCATTAGCTCCCTGTCCAATTGCAACAGCAGATGCTGGTACAGCAGTAGCCCCAACGCCCAACTCGGTCCCAGCAACAACATACTGACCTACAGTCATACTTAATGTGGCAATAGAAACAATATTTGAAATTTTAGATGATTTTTTCTTACCTTTAGCCAACTCAGATACAACAATCCAAGAATTTGAAGCTTGATTCCAAACTAATTTATAGACTTTATTCATTTAATTTTGCTCTTATCTTTTTACTTTTCAAAAGTAAACTCATTTATATTTTCTTAATTATTAACAACAAAAAACACAAAATCAACACATAAAAGATAACTGAATCACAAAATGAAATAATAATACATCAAATTTCACTGTATTTTTAATTTGAAATT